>NZ_QSCK01000013.1:0-113834 GCF_003463035.1 Roseburia sp. OF03-24
CCCCGGAACCACCCTACACGAGGAAACTCATGTCACCCGCAAACCAGTATTTGCCGATCTATTCATAGTATGTAGATATCCAAATTAGCGTACATAATGTACTCTGTTTTCCTCATAGCGGTCTTCCTGCGGTCGCTCCTCCGCCGGATAGCCACATGGAATCAGCGCAAACGGATTTAATCCGGAAGGTATACCAAGCACTTTTCTGACCGCCTCCATACGTCCTGCATTCGGTGAAATTCCCATCCATACAGCGCCAAGTCCCTGTGCATCTGCCTCTAACAACAGATTTTCAACTGCTGCACTTAAGTCAATGTTAAAATATTCTGGTGCGATTCCCTCCGACCGGAAGCATGGAACAAAGATAACCGGTGCCTCCGCTGCACATTTTGCATATGGTGATGCCTCTGAAAGTGCTTTTATGACATCCTGATTCGTTACCACATAAAACTCCCACGGCTGCTGATTGCATGCGGACGGTGCTGCCATCGCTGCCCTTAATAGTTTTTCGATCTTTTCCTGCTCTACATCCTTTGCCTGATATTTTCTCACACTGATTCTGTGAAATATGCTGTTCATTCTTATTTCTCCCATCCTTTAAAAATCATATCTGACCACTGCACAGTTTTCCACACCAAATGCAGCATACTCTTCATTTGTCATTTCATAAAAATAGGACTGCACCACCCGCGCAATTCCATTATGTGCCACGAGGATATAAGTCTTGTCGGAAGCAGTCACCTCATCTAACAGATTATAGATGCGCTGTGCCAGATGAAGCATCGACTCACCACCCGCGTAACGGTTTATAAACTGTTTTTTAGCCTCTTTAAATTCTTTTCCATCTCTCGGTGTAGATTCATATCTGCCAAAATTCTGCTCTTTCAGCCGCGCTTCCTCTCTTGCAGGAATCCCGGTAATTTCCGAAATGTGAAGTGCTGTATCTTTCGCCCTGATAAGCGGGGAATACAGGATTTCGTCTGCCATGATCCCCTGTTCTAAAATCTTTTTTCCTGTCTCGATCGCCTGTTTATGTCCAAGATCTGTGAGTGCAATATCCGTTGCTCCACAGATCTTATTTTCCACATTCCATATTGTCTGTCCATGGCGGACAAAATAAACCTGTCCCATTTTTATCTCCATTCTTGCGCTGTCCTCCAGCGCATCTTACGTTTGTGCGTAAGCACAAATCTTGTGTATGAAAATGTATTTTACACATTATATCCATGCATAGTCGCCGCCTGTCACAGCAAGTGAAAGAAGTGTATCCATCCGTTCAACCTCTTCGGCTCCTTTTACAACCTGGATCAATTTCGCACTTTCTGCTGCCACCGGCATTTCCTCATCCGGTCCGACCTCCATATCCGGTTCCTCCCCGCAATAAGGACATACAAGCTGTGGTCCTATCTGTAATGACAAAAACCTGTTTCCGCATTCTTTACATTCATAATATCCGCACATCTGCGTGCCATCCGGTACATAATACATTGTCTGATCCTCCATATCTGCCTACATCTCTTTCGTGGCTTTTTGTATTTCTTCCTCTGTAGCTTTCAAAAGTTTTCTTGCCTGTTCAACGGTTCCTCCGTTTTTAAGATAGTCTTTAATAATTCCAAGACGCCCCTCCGACTGTCCTTCTTTTCTCCCCTCTTTGATGCCTTCTTCCAATCCTTCTTCCCTTGCTTCTTCCTTCCAGACCTTTACAGCTTCATCCATATTAAATTCTGTTGCAAACATACCCACTACCTCCGATCCCAAATAAGTTAACTGATCTGTAAGAACTCCTTCTTTGATGCATTCCCGCACTGCGATATCTATCGCCTCTTTCAATTCACTTCCATTTTTACATAAGTGCTTAATTTTATCAACAAAATAACTGTATCCACTTAATAATTTTGTCTGCTGCAATAATTTAGAGTTCTTTCCGTAGTTAATATTATAGACTTTTACTTTCAGATCAATATTAACTTCCACGCCTTCCGGGAACGCATCTGACAAGTGCATTTCCCAGTATTCTTTCTGATTACGGTCTCCATTGTAAAATACCACAAACTCCGGTGCATCCAGTTCTATCCGGCGTTCTTTGTATACGGCATTTGTTGTCATCATCTGATTGTATGTCCTACCCAGATACATCAGAAAACGCAGCGGCATATTTTCATTCAGTGTAGACTGATGTTCCGTCAAAACAATCACACGTTTTTTTCTGACGCGAAATGCCAGATCATTTTTCATCTGTCTTGTAAATACATCTTCAATGGTACAGTCTTCTATCTCGCTTTCATCTGTCAGACAATCATCAAATAATGCATTATACAACTCCAGCATACCCGCTTTTTCTTTGAACAGATACCGGAAAAAAGTATCCTTATACTTTGTATTGGCATACGTTTTGTCTGCAGCGTTACCTGCAGACACCCCATTCATATTTTCACTCATATATTCTTCTCCTGATTGTACGCTAAAATAACCCCATTTACAAATTTAAAATCATGATTCAACATACACCTACCGAAAAATGTAAGTGCAGTTTAACATCATATTTTACATTTGGCAAACAAAAACGTCATTTTGTACAAAAATTTTAAAGTTAAAGTATACAGTGTGCACAAAAATGTGTCATTCAAACTATACAGTATACAAAAATGGGCGATAACACACACCGTTCTGTGTATTTCGCCCGTTACACTCCTTCTTCCGTTTATCCCCATAAATTACACAGGTAAATCAGAAATGTCGGAGACAAAACCCCCTCGTCCATTCCAAGCTGCATAATCTTCATAATTTCCTCATTTCCATGTAAAAACCTCCGAACCACAAATGCTATCATCGCATTTCTTGTTTCCAAATCCACATCATACTTTATAGAATATAAAATCAGCAAGTGGGATGATACCAGATTGCACAATACGCATGCAAGATAATTTTTCAGTAATTTTCTTTCCTTCTGCGGTGCAAAAGCAGTCCGCATCCAATTATAGACAAGCATGTTTTCCCACTGCTGTTCATCTTCCTGTGCCGTCCATTTTTCTCTGGCACGGTTCCATTCCTCAAACGTACATTCCCGGTTCAAATGCAATAACTGCCATATCTTATCACAAGTGCCAAATTTATCTGCAAACATTGTTCCAAGGATAATTTTTTCATAGGCATTCACTGTTCCACACAATGACTGAAACTGCTGCTCGCGGTTGACCTCCATATCCTTTATTCCCTCATACATTGCCTGATAAAATGACGGATTAAAAAAGTGCGTTATCTGCGCTTCTACCGCTTTAAAATCCTGCTGTCCTATCTGTGAACTCATTTTTTCTATCGTATAAGCCCCATAAAATTCACGAAACCATAGTGGCAGTTCTGTATTCCGTATAAAATCTGTAACTGCTTCCCTTACTGCAAGATTGATTTTCATTACATCATTATATATTGGAATATTTTCCATATTAAGATCAGGATCACGCTCTGATATAAAAGTTAACTTGTCCTTTACTTCAAACAATAACTGCACTGCTTTCGGGCAGCCGAGAAATATATATTTTTCATCCGTATCATATGAACGGACTGTTTCTCTTGGAAATACCACACAGGTACGACATAATTTTTCTGCTCCTTTATCCAATACAATTTTGCACAACTGGTCTTCATCCAGCATCGGGCACATACCATCCGTCTCCCGCAAATTTACTACACTGCCTTGCAGATTTTGATCATATTTTACACATTTTTTTGCAAATCTCCCAATCTCGCCGCCCATCATCCTGTAATCTTTTAATGTTTTCTCATCTATTACGATTGACCATCCCCCACAGCAGGTCAGTGGACACTCTGCTCCCATACAGGAAAACTCATCGTAAAACGTTGCCTTTAACAGGTTCATTTTTAACTCCTTTTCTACGAAAAATGCCCCGGAGCGTAACGCCCCAGGACATCTTTACATTGCATATAATAATTACCGTTTTGCTGAAATTACTGTAATAAGGAGAGTACACCCTGTGTAGACTGGTTCGCCTGTGCAAGCATAGACTGACCTGCCTGTGCAAGAATGTTGTTCTTGGAGTACTCAACCATCTCTTCTGCCATATCTGTATCACGGATACGGGACTCTGCAGTCTGGGTATTCTCTGCTGCTGTATCAAGGTTGCTGATGGTGTGCTCCAGACGGTTCTGGATCGCACCCATTCTACCACGCTGTGCAGATACTTTCTTGATTGCTGCATCAATGGTATCAGTTGCTTTCTGTGCGCCAGCCTGTGTGCTTAAATCAACTTTGTTGCCATCTACGCCAAGTGCTCTTGCACTCATGTCATCGATAGAGAAACTCATGGTCTGACCTTCATTTGCACCAATCTGCAAGGTAATGCCAGCACCAGAAGATACACTGTCATAACCAGCTTGCCCCCACATAGCATCTGTACTTCCAAGACCAGCTCCGGTGGTGCCAGCACCCATTGTAATATCAGTCACAGTTGATGCGCCACTGGTTGCAAATAAAGTATTTGGCTCATCTGGTGTATTTCCACTTAATTTAACATCAAAGTCGAATCCTGCCGTTTTAAGAACATCCTCTAAATCTTCTGCCGTATATTCTTTGCCTGCTGCAAGATGAATTGTATATTCACCTGCTGTTACCGCATTTGCTCCATCAATTTCAATTGCTGTATTTGTCTCTACTTCTTCTTTGCCTGCTGCCTTATCAAATTTGAGTTTAAATACAGTATCATTGAACTCTGCTCCATACTTATTTGCCGTAAATGAAATTGTATCTGCACCAACAAATCCAGTTACTGTTCCTGCATCAGATACTGCCTTCACACCACCGGCTGTTACAGTTCCGGCAGTTGTGTCTGCATCTGCATTAAAAATACCATTCTTTAAAGATACTTTCACTTCAGCCGGTGCACCCGTTGCAGAACTGTCTTCCTGTTTTGCATTTGCGATCAAGTCATCAATTTCGTCCTGTGTATATACCTTATTTTTCGAAAGATTTAAAGTTAATGTCTTTCCATCAGCAGCCCAGATAGCAGTCTCCTGACCTGCCTTTGTTGTTGTGGCAGCTGCTGTTGCTACTTTAATACCTTTCACGTTAGATGTTACAAGTGCACCGTCTAATGTTGCATCTACAACACCAAACTTCGGACCTGACCCGGTTGAAGATGTACTTCCACTCTGAGAACCATCCAGCAGCTTCATCGTGTTGAACTCTGTTGTCTCAGAAATTCTTGTCAGCTCTTCCTGTAACTGGGAAACCTCGTTCTGTACTGCCTCGCGGTCGTCATCTGTCTCTGTACCGTTGGCTGCCTGTACGGATAACTCTCTCATTCTCTGTAAGATAGAGTGGGATTCATTTAATGCGCCCTCAGCGGTCTGGATTAAAGAGATACCATCCTGTGCATTGTCAGATGCTTTATTTAAACCGCGGATCTGGCTTCTCATCTTCTCAGAAATAGAAAGTCCTGCTGCATCATCTGCTGCACGGTTGATCTTGTAACCAGAAGATAACTTCTCGGATGATTTTGCCTGCATTCCTGTTGTAACGCCTAAATTTCTGTTCGCATTCATTGCGGACATATTGTGCTGTACTACCATTGCCATAATATTTACCTCCGTGTGATAAAAAATGTGTCCTGCCGTTACCCGGCATCCGGGAATCCTTTCCCTTTTTTTCCGTGATATGCGGAAATATTTCTTGATTTTTAAGACATACGTCTTAAAAAGATTTATAATAAGCCCGACCCCTAGGTTAGCCTGACCTTATTACCAAGCATTACTTTGCATTGCTATGCCTTGCCTGTTACCTGCCCTCGCCCGCTCTGCTGTGGCGTTCCCTCATCAGAATTGCAGCAATCTCTTTCTGTGCCTGTTCCGAAATGCCCTGTTCCTTATAGTAGTGAGTGCGGTTGCTTTTTCTTTCTGCAGAACTACGCGCAATATTCATCTCTCTCGGCGCATCTACCAGAAGATGAATGTTATTTGCAGAACCGCCGGAAAAAACGACCCTGATGTTTTCACCGATGTCAATATAGTCACCGGGCTTTAACGTTAACTTGAGCATAAAATCTGTTTTCCTCCCTGATTATCTGTTTCTCCCTGAATGCAACATTCCATATAAAATGTTGCGTTTACAGGCTTGCGGTATTTTCCGCAGAAAGGAGTCATTATGGGTACAACACAACCGATCCGTGACAAGGACGAACTAAAAAATTTCATTGCATATTACGAGGCTGCACATCCGAATATCCGCAATTATACGATGATCATTCTTGGACTCTACACCGCATTGCGCATCAGTGATGTATTGAATTTAAAATGGAAAGATGTGTATTATTTTGAGAAAGACTGTTTCTTAGATCATCTTCTGATCCATGAACAGAAAACAGGAAAGGTCAATGAGATTGCCTTAAATTCACATGTTATCAAGGCACTGGACTGTTACCGGAAAACAAGAAAACCTGACGCAGAGGATTATATTTTTTCAAAACAGACTAATCCCACGCAGCCACTCTGCCGCTCCCAGGCATATCGTATTGTACGCAGAGCAGCGGACGAAACCTTATGTGAAACGCATATCAGCTGTCATTCGCTCCGTAAGACGTTCGGTTATCATGCATGGAAACAGGGAATTTCGCCGGTTCTTCTGATGGATCTGTATAATCATTCTTCGTTTTATATCACAAAGCGTTATCTGGGAATTTCTCAGGACGAGCGGGACAGTATTTTTCATACCATTAATTTCTGAACAGATTTAAAAAAATTTAGATTTTGGGGTTAAGTTTCTTTTTGTTATGCCGAAATAATAATTGTAAATAAAAAACGCAACATTTTATATGAAATGTTGCGTTTTTTATTTATTATGGCATAACTTTAAATTTATTATGTGTTATTGTTTGAATTATCAGACTTTGTTATAATTTTTTAAATAAAAAAGTGGATCAACTGGTCAAAGGAGTCATAGATCTTATGAAAGAAAATATTGCAACCATCCCTTTAATCAAAGCATTCAACGCCAAAGACGAATGCCCTTTCTGCAATTTAGAGCGCGAAGCCGAGCAGCATGCGGTCTCATTTATTTTAGGTTCCGCCTATATGGAGGATGATATCCGTGAAAAAACAGATGCAACCGGATTCTGCCGCCATCACTTTAAAATGATGTACGATTACGGCAATCGACTTGGAAATGCATTGATCTTAAGCACGCATTTGAAGAAACTGAATCAGGAACTCGCAAAAGAAATGTCCGATTTTGCCCCAGGCAAATCAAGTCTGTTAAAACGCATGAAACGCACAGACGCAACCGCAGAGCATGAACCGCAGACCGCGCTTGGCGCATGGATCTCCAAAAAGACGACGGACTGCTATGTCTGCGATCATTTCCGCAAAATCTATGGCAGATATCTGGATACCTTTTTCGACCTGTATCTGAAAAATGAAGAATTCCGCCAGCTTTTTGAAGAGGGCAAAGGATTTTGCCTGCCTCATTTCGGGGATCTGATCGAGACTGCGGAAAACAAATTGAACGATGCGCAGAAAAGGGAATTCTACCCGAAGGCATTTGCACTGATGCAGGAAAATATGGAACGCCTGCAAAAAGAAGTTGCATGGTTTGTAGAAAAAAATGACTACCGGAACAAAGATAAAGACTGGGGAAATTCCGCTGACAGCATTCAGCGAGGCATGCAGAAATGTGCCGGCGGCTATCCGGCAGATGAAGTGTTCCGGGCAAAGTTGTAAAATGAGGTCTTTTTGATTCATGGAACATAATTTCCAATAAATCAAAAAAAGCATAATGGTTCAGGTGAAAAACATTTCTCGTCTTCCCTGAATCATTATGCCTTTTTCCCTAGAACGGAAGTCCTCCAAGACCACCCATGCCGCCGGTGATTTTTGACATGGAATCCGAAGAGAACTCTTCTAACTGACGAAGTGCCTCATTGGTTGCCGCCATGATCAGATCCTCTAACATCTCGATGTCATCCGGATCAACTACTTCCTCGGATAATTTTACTTTTGTAATCTCTCTCTTACCGGAAACAGTAACTTCAACAGCTCCACCACCTGCTGCTGCTGTAATCTCTTTTTCTTCTAATTCTTTCTGTGCCTCTTCCATCTGACGCTGCATTTTCTGCGCCTGTTTCATAAGGTTGTTCATGTTGCCCGGCATACCGCCCGGGAAACCGCCTCTTTTTGCCATGTGAATCCTCCTTGTTTTGCGGAGCAAAATGCGACTGCCTATGCAGGAGCAGAGGATTTTACTCCTAAAAATCGTCTTCTTCTATTTCAAAATTAATCAACTGGCGCAAATCAGGGTATATTTCCCCGCTTGGCGTGCCAGTGTCATTTAATTTTACCAGAATCTCTACCTCTTTGCCAAGTCTTTCTGCAACTGCTGCCCGAAATTCATCCTGACAGTTGGAACGGTTCTCTTCTATATAAGTATACGCGTTGGCATCCTCAAATGCCAGTATCAGCGTACTGCCCTCTCCTAATGTCGGAACTGCTTTTTTGAGATAGGTTCTTGTAATTCCTGTCAGCTGTGATAAAATGCCGCTCCAGCTGCTCATGACCTGCTTAATATCTTCAGGGATTGCCTTGGGAAGTTCCTTTTTTTTTAACACTTCCGATGCGGCAGAAGAACCTGTTGTCCCCGCAGCCATCTCACCGGATGTCTGCGTCACTACAACGCCCTTCTCCAGCTTTTTTTCGAGACTGTCCACGCGGTCGATCAGTGAACCATAATCTTTTTCCATCTCTGGTTTACATAATTTAATCACTGCAATCTCGATCAGAATACGTTTCTGCACTGCATAACGGATCTGATTACTTAATTCCGAAAAAATACGGATGTAACGCATAAGAATATCCGTATCGACCATCTGCGCCTCTTCTTTTAACAGAGCAAGGTTTTCCGTTGAAATATCGAGCACATCCTCCATATCATCCGAGCTCTGCACAAGCATGAGATTCCTCAGATACCAGGTAAAGTCATTGACAAACTGCCCTAATTCCCTGCCCTCAATGACCATCTCATCGATCACACCGATCGCACCGGTCACATTTTTCTCTAAAATCTGGCGGAGCAGTCTGCTGAAAATCTCGGTATCAACCGCACCAAGTGTCTCAAGCACCTTGTCGTAAGTAAGATCCTGACCAAGATAAAAAGCAATACACTGATCTAACAGACTAAGCGCATCGCGCATGGAGCCGTCCGCTGCTTTTGCGATATAGCGGATCGCGCGCTCCTCCACTGTGACATGTTCTTTCTCCATCAGCTCCATCAGTCTCGCTGAAATCGTTTCGATGGAAATACGTCTGAAATCATATCTCTGGCACCGTGATAGAATCGTAATCGGAATCTTATGAGCCTCCGTCGTTGCAAGAATAAAGATCACATATGACGGCGGTTCTTCGAGTGTCTTTAACAGTGCATTAAACGCACCTATGGAAAGCATATGAACCTCATCGATGATGTAGACTTTGTATTTTCCTTCCGTCGGGCGGTATTCCACCTCCTCACGGATCTGACGGATATTATCCACACCGTTATTCGACGCCGCATCGATCTCTATCACATTCATGGAGTTGCCCGCTGCAATCGCCTTACAGGTCGGACACTCTCCACATGGGCTGCCGTCTACGGGATGCTCACAGTTAACCGCTTTTGCAAATATCTTTGCAATGGTGGTCTTACCGGTTCCCCTCGTTCCACAAAACAGATATGCATGCCCGATTCTGTCTGCTTTGATCTGATTTTTTAATGTTGTAACAATGTGTTCCTGTCCTTTGACGTCCTCAAACTCCTGCGGACGGAACTTTCGATATAATGCTGTATATGACATCTTAATCCCCGAAACTGATTCCGATCCGTTTTGCCTCTTTGATCATCTGGCAATCCGGATCTACTGTTTTTAATTTGCCTGCCACTTCACCTAATGGCACGCGCTTTGTCTTTCCATTGATCATGGCGATCATATTGCCGTAATCCTCATCCATAATAGCCTGTGCTGCTGCGGAACCAAGTCTGGTGCAGAGTACACGGTCATAAGGGCATGGACTTCCACCCCTTTGTGTATGTCCCGGAACAGTCACACGTACTTCCACTCCTGTTTCCTTAAAAATCTGGTCTGCAATCTCATAGGAAACGGACGGATATTTGCGTTTTGCCACTTTCTCTTTGTATTCTTTCTTGGATAATGCCGCGTCCTCCTTGGAAATTGCTCCCTCTGCAACTGCAAGGATAGTAAATCCTTTTCCTGCCTTGGTACGCTTATTGATCGCTGCAATCACTTTTTCAATATCATATGGGATCTCCGGCAGCAAAATGATATCTGCACCACCGGCAACCCCTGCATAAAGAGTCAGCCAGCCAACTTTATGTCCCATAACTTCCACGATAAATACACGGTTATGTGAAGCTGCTGTTGTGTGGATACAGTCGATCGCATCTGTTGCAATATTGATCGCACTCTGAAATCCGAATGTAACATCTGTTCCATAAATATCGTTATCAATAGTCTTCGGAAGATGAATCACGTTTAAACCTTCCTCGCGGAGCAGATTCGCTGTTTTCTCTGTCCCATTACCGCCTAAGATAACCAGACAGTCAAGTCTTAATTTATAATAGGTAGATTTCATAGCTTCTACTTTATCTAATCCATTTGCATCCGGAACGCGCATCTGTTTAAACGGCTGTCTCGAAGATCCGAGGATCGTTCCTCCTTTGGTAAGGATTCCTGAGAAATCCGCTGATGTCAGTAATCTGTAATCTCCGTAGATCAATCCTTTATAACCATTTAAGAAACCGTAAATCTCCAGCTCATCTACGTTTTCACTCAATCCTTTTACCACACCACGCATTGCTGCATTTAATGCCTGGCAATCCCCACCGCTTGTCAACATACCGATTCTCTTCATCTGCGTTTCCTCCTGTATACCCATATTTGCATTGCACAATTTTTACATGTGCAGACTCTGTGTCTTTCGCTCTATTTAAAATATTACCCTTTTCACAGATATTTTGCAATATTTCTGGCAAAATCAAATATCTAAAAATATATTTTTTGACTATACTAAAATTAAATTGTATTATGGATGTATAAGAATCTGCCGAAAAGGAGGTACACGCCATGCCATTATCAAAAGAAAACACTTTTACAACCAAATATATCTATTCCCTTCCAGAAGGGAAACGCGCAGAGCTGATCGATGGTGTTATTTATGATATGCCACCTCCAAACAGACTGCATCAGGAACTTGTGATGAATTTATCAGCAGAAATTCGTGATTATATCAAAAAAAATAATGGTTCCTGCAAAGTCTATCCGGCACCATTTGCCGTTTTTCTGAATCAGGACGATAAAACTTACGTTGAACCGGATATCAGCGTTATTTGTGACAAATCAAAACTTGACGACCGTGGGTGTAACGGTGCACCGGACTGGATCATTGAGATTGCATCTTCCAGCACAAAGCGCCTCGATTTTGGAATAAAATTATTCAAATACCGTTCTGCCGGAGTCCGTGAATACTGGATTGTAAATCCGCTCACCAAAACAGTAAACGTGTTTGATTTGGAAAAAGAGGAATTAAGTGACCAGTACAATTTTGACGATGATATACAGGTATGTATTTATGATGATCTGACAATTAATATTACAGAGTTGCTGAAATAAGAAAGCATTCTGCTTAAAGCAAAATAGCCGGAAAGCCTTGATTTTACTGCAAAATCTCGACTTTCCGGCTGTTTTATTTCATCGGGGTAACAGGATTTGAACCTGCGACCTCACGGCCCCCAGCCGTGCGCGCTACCAAACTACGCCATACCCCGCAAATAACGATCCTATATTAATATATGAAGCCGTCAGAGATTCAGTATACCATATTTACATGTTTTTTTAAAGTTTGAAATGAATTTTGTATTTTTTTTATTGTTTTTACGCTTTTTTTATTTTCTGGTAGAAAAAAAATTCAGATTGTGTTAAGATTTAACCTTGCAAAAAGACTATCTATTGACATTTTTTTGCAATCAACAAATAATGATATGAATTTATATATCATAGAATTTGGAGGCTGATTTTATGAAAAAGTTACTTGCTCTTTGTGGAAGCATCGCAACTATGCTGCTTTTCACACCGCTAACGATTCTCGCAGCAGAATCCGGCGAAAGCAGTACTGCAACCGTTCCGGTATGGCTTTGTATCCCATTTGCCGGTCTGTTACTCTGTATCGCAGTACTTCCGCTTGTAAAACCGGAATGGTGGGAGAAAAACCAGCCGCTTGCCGTAGCTGCTTGGTCCCTGTTATTTATTATTCCATTTGCAGTGACCTATAGTGCCGGCGATGCGGTCGAAACAGTACTTGAGTGTATTTTAAACGATTACCTGACTTTTATCGTCCTGTTATTTGGTCTGTTCTGTGTTGCCGGTAACATCACTTTAGAAGGCGATCTCGCAGGTTCCCCGCGTGTCAACGTAATCTTCCTTGCAATCGGTACCTTACTTTCCAGCTGTATCGGTACAACGGGTGCCAGTATGTTAATGGTACGTCCGATGATCAAGATGAACTCCTGGCGTCAGCACAAGAGTCACATTATGGTATTCTTCATTTTCCTGATCTCGAATATGGGAGGATGCTTAACCCCAATCGGTGATCCGCCACTTTTAATGGGATTTATGCGTGGTGTTCCGTTCTTCTGGAGCATGCATCTGTTCCTGACTTTAATCTTTAATATGGTAATTTTACTGACTGTATTTTATCTCTTAGACCGTCACAATTACCGCAAAGATATCGCAAACGGCAGAAAACCGGATATCAGCAAAGCCGGTACTACTTTAAAAATCGATGGTCTGCACAACATCATCTTCCTGGTTATGATCGTTGCTGCCGTTATTTTAAGCGGAACACTTCCAAACCTTGCCGCATTTCAGGATGCAGCCGGAAATGTACGTGGTATCCGTATATTCCGTGAAGTAACTCTTGGTTTTCCTTCTATTATTGAGGTTGCCATCATCCTGCTTGCCGCTTTACTTTCCTTTAAAACAACAGACCCGCAGATCCGTACCAGCAACCACTTTACCTGGGGTGCGATCAAAGAAGTTGCCGTTCTCTTCATCGGTATTTTTATTACCATGCAGCCGGCGCTGATGCTTCTTAAATCCATGGGACCGGAGCTTGGTCTTTCCAAACCATTTGAAATGTTCTGGGCAACCGGTGCACTTTCCAGTTTCCTTGATAACACACCGACCTATCTGGTATTCCTGACAACCGCAGGTACACTTGGTTTTACGCAGGGCATTGCAACTACAGTCGGAACAATTCCGGTCAAGATGCTCACTGCGATCTCCTGTGGTGCCGTATTTATGGGTGCAAACACTTATATCGGAAATGCACCAAACTTTATGGTAAAATCCATCTCTGACGAGAACGGTGTGCGCATGCCATCGTTCTTCGGATACTTATTATGGTCAATCGTATTTTTAGTTCCGGTGTTTATCATTGACACTCTGGTATTCTTTTTATAAAGGGGGGATTTCACAATGGAAAATAATATCGAAACATCACGGGCACTTGCTACCCGCATTTATGATCTCGACAGTGAAGTTTACCGTCTGATAGGTTCTTCCCTTGGACGCACTTTTACCGGCGACAAAGAAACAAGCATTCGTAACCTGACAACCCTGATCTCCACACACCCGCAGGGACACCTGCTCCGCAGTGAGATTGCTTTAATCGGTAATATGGCACGTACGATCCGCAATAAAGAAGACCGCAGCCGTATGATGCATGAATACAATGAAATTTTACATCAGATTGCAGAACTGCCGGAAAGTTTTGGTTCGGTTGATATCCTTGACCAGAATCTTGCTTCCTTAAATACATCCAACCTGCACCAGAAATTTTCCAAAGACGATCATCTGATCATCTGTATCGGAAGAACACACGGAAGTGCCGGTACTGATATCGGTTTTGCACTTGCAGATGCATTAAAGATCAACTACTATGATGTTGAGATTTTCAACCGCGTATTAGAGCGTTTAGAGGCAGAAAAAGATTCCGTTACAGACCGCGACAGTTTTACAGCCAAACTTGATAAAGTAGCTAAACACGATACCAACGCCAAGCGTTTCTTAAAAGATTTCAGCCGTTATCACGGTCTGCCAAAAAAAGATGCAGTATTTTTCAATCAGAGTGATCTGATCGTGGAAATGGCAAAAAAAGAAGACTTTATCGTAATGGGACGCTGTGCAGATGTGATTCTGACAAACAACCGCATCCCACACATCAGTATCTTCATCACCGCTCCGTTTGAACAGCGTGTGCACCGTATGATGGAGGTAAACAATCTTCCACTCAGGGAAGCCGTTCGCCGTTTGAAAAAGATTGATAAAGGACATGAGCAGTACTATCATTTTTATACCGGACGTAAATGGGGCGATGCCGTAAACTATGATCTTTGTATCAACAGTGCATGCTACGGTATCGAAGAATCCGTAGAACTGATTGAGCGTATGATCGACAGACATCCTGAAAAATAATACCTAAAAACAAGAGACATATTGCAAAAACCAATTAAGGTAACTGCGATATGTCTCTTTTTTATATTTTATGTATATTTTCCTTTTATTTTACATATAATTTATAATTGTGCAACAAATTTACTGTTTTCCACTATTATACACTCTTATCCACATTATCCACAGAGTTATCCACTTATTATCTAAATTTTCATTTTTATTTTATATATTGTCGCACAATTTTTATTTGCCTGTATATCTAGGTTTTTCAATCTATAACTTCTCATACAACACGTTTATTGAGCCATTTTCCCCGCTTATACCGTATTACAAACAGGAGTGAACGGAACACCCAGTCCACATACATTCCGATCCATACACCAAGAACTCCCATTTTTAACGTACCCGCAAAGAAATAACTGCTTGCAACTCGGAATACCCACATGGAAAATACGCTGACCTCCATGGTATATTTTGCATCTCCCGCAGCACGCAGGACATTCGGCAATGCAAAACTTAATGGCCAGATCAGCATGGCACAAATGGAAAATGTCCGCAGAAGCTGCACTGTAATCGTAAATGCCTCCCCGGAAAGAGAAAAACAGCCAACCAATGGCCGAACCAGGATCAATAACGTAATGTCCGTCAGACACATGCCGCCATATGCAAGTCCCAGCAGTTTTTTACTGTACCGTTTTGCCTGTTCTTTTTCCCCTGCACCGATACATCGTCCGATTACTGTGACCATTGCAAGCCCGATGGCAATTCCCGGAATATTTGCAAAGCCTGCGATGCTGTTTGCTACGGCATTTGCTGCGATCGCAGCCGTTCCAAATGTTGCAGTCAGGCTTGATACTAAAAGTTTGCCGATCTGAAACATTCCATTTTCAATACCACTTGGAATACCGATCTTAAGAATTTTCCCGATCACGTCTTTCTTTGGACGCATACATCCCGGTGTCGTGATGCAGAGCGGATTATCTTTTTTCGACAACAACACTACCATAACAAGTGCAGATACCATTCGTGCGATCAGTGTCGCAAGCGCCGCACCTGTCACACCGATTCCAAACCCATAGATCAAAATCGCATTGCCTCCGATATTGATCACGTTCATAACAAGGCTTGTATACATGCTGATCTTACTATTCCCTATGCTTCGAAACAGTGCTGCTCCTGCATTATACACGCCGAGGAACGGATAAGATATCGCAGAGATCAGAAAATAAATCTGAGCTGCGTCCATAACATCTGCTTCGATCTGTCCGAAAATTGCACGCAATAAAAAACGGTGCAGAAACAGTACCAGTATCATCACAGTACCAGATGATGTGAGCATGATAAACATCAACTGACCCGCCGAAAGTTTTGCTTTCTCCGGCATTTTTTTACCGAGATACTGGCTGCACACAACAGCTCCACCGGTCGCAAGCGCCGACAATATCTGGATCAACAGCACACTGATACTGTCTACAAGCGATACGCCCGAAACCGCAGCTTCCCCGCAGGATGACACCATTAAAGTATCAAACAGACCAATGCTGAGTGCCAGCATCTGTTCAATGATCAGTGGTATGATCAGTTTTTTTAAATCTTCTCTTGTAAAAAGCGGCTGCTCCATATTTCTCCTCATTTCCTGCATATAAAAATCTTATTTTAAAATTTATCCCCATGCAAAACGTGGCACAGCTTACGCCATGCCACGTTACTCTCTCGTCATACTGACATTTTATTTAAAATATACTGTTATGCACTGGATTGATTCATGCCAACAGTTTCTTACACATTATCTTATGCAAGTGCTGCTGTAATGATAGCCATAGAATAAACTTCTGCTGCATTACATCCACGGGACAAATCGTTGATCGGAGCATTTAATCCAAGTAAGATCGGTCCATAAGCCTCGAAGTTACCAAGACGCTGTGCAATCTTGTATCCGATATTTCCTGCATTGATATCCGGGAAGATAAATGTGTTTGCATGACCTGCAACCGGATTACCCGGGCATTTAGTACGTGCTACACGCGGAGAAACTGCTGCGTCGAACTGAAGTTCTCCTTCAATTGGAAGATCCGGGTATTTTGCTTTTGCTTTGCTTGCTGCGTTGCGCATTTTGTCTACATCCTCACCTTTACCGGAACCGAGTGTAGAGTAGCTTAAGAATGCAACCTTAGGATCAACACCGAAAATCTTCGCACACTGTGCTGTCTCACCTGCGATCTCAACTAACTCATCCTCTGTCGGATGAATATTGATCGCACAGTCACCCATTGCAAGAACTTCGTTCTCACCGGTAGCTGCAGGACGAACCATGATAAAACAGGAAGATACGATTGTATTGCCCGGTTTTGTTTTGATCAGCTGTAATGCCGGACGTACAGTATCTGCTGTTGAATAAGTAGCTCCACCAAGAAGTGCATCAGCAACGCCCATTTTTACAAGCATTGTTCCGAAGTAGTTTGCCTGGGAAAGGATACCTTTTGCCTGCTCCGGTGTCACACCTTTACTCTTACGAAGTTCGCAGAATAAAGAAATCATCTCATCCATTCTGTCGTAGTTAGCCGGATCAATGATCTCTGCTCCACGGATATTAAAACCGCTCTCCTCAGCCTCTACAGCGATTTTCTCCGGGTCACCGATTAAGATCGGATGAAGGAATGTTCCTGCTAACAGACGGGAAGCAGCTTCTAAAATACGAGGATCATCGCCTTCTGTAAATACGATTTTCTTAGGATCTTTTTTTAAGATGTCGATCAGTTGTCCAAATCCAAACATGATTATTTCCTCACTTTTTATATAATGTAATTGGCGCTCTCTACCAGCGCGTGTCATGTTTTCATTATATAGCAGTTTTTTTGAAATTCAATATTTGTATTCAAATAAATGCAGTTTTATTTGACATATTCTCTCAATTTTGATATACTGTCAGTATCTTTGTGAAAAAATTAACGTAAATTGTATTTTTCTTCATACAAAAAGGTACCGCAGATCAGATTATGACCTGCGGTACCTTTTATTTATCACATGAAAACCCGTTTACTCTTCACTGTCTGCGGATTCTCTCTCCTTTTTATTTCCTGCATTTCGGATTGCCCCAAAAAGTTCCGGCACATGCTGCTCTTTATCCGGTTTTGTTGCAAGCATGAATCTGCGGAAGAAAAATAATATTCCAATGCTGACAACCGAAAGCAGATCTTCCAGTGCTGATGTTTTCTGCACGATCATATGGCGCGCGATCAAAAAGATCAACACTTCCATGATATTCTGGGAACTCGGTTTGCAGAGCATCTTGATAAACTCCAACCCGATCACCACATCAAAAACGGCATCAAGAAAGATAAGAAACGCTTCCGCGTCCGTCCGGTTCTGCCAGTATAATAAGAGTTCCGGAAAAAGATTAAGTGTTGCAATGACCACACCGATCACGGCAACTAATGCTATGATGAGTTCTAAACCTTCACTTACCTGATACAGTCCTTTTCTGAGTTTATCCACTGTTATTCCTTTCAACTATCAAAATCAATCCAATCAATGCACGCTCTGCGAACATTCCGATTGTCATAAATTAAAACCGAGCGCCTCCCATCGAATCCAGACCACAGACGTTACCTCCACAGTTAACTCGGCCCAGGCACCCTTACGGCACACAAGAGCTTCTGCTTAGGGCTGCTCCATTCCTGACCTGACCCGGTTCACAGATTCCTGTTGCGTAAGACCCAAACTTCAACGCCACTTATGAAGGGCAGCTCCACAATCTGACAACCCTCCGTTCGGCATCACCCCAGCTATAGCGGATTGCTGGTTCAGGGTACCGCTACCACCCCGGCTGCTCGGAGATTTAAGTATAGCCTATTTTGCCCTGTATTGTCAAGACAGATACAGCTCTTTGGACTTCTTTTTCTGGCGAAGTTCCTTGAAAAATGTGGAAAGCATTTCCGAACACTCTTCTCCTAACACTCCTTTTTCAATCTCGACCTGATGGTTGAACTGCTGCATCTGAAGCAGATTTAGCACCGAACCGGCACATCCCGCCTTCGGATTCATGCTTCCGATCACCACTTTTTTCATCCGGCTCTGAACGATCGCCCCTGCACACATCTGGCACGGCTCTAACGTCACATACATCGTACAGTCCTCTAACCGCCAGTCTCCCGTTTTCCTGCTTGCCTTCCGTATGGCAGTCAGTTCCGCATGTGCTAACGTATTGCCTTCTGTATTTCTTCTGTTATACCCGCGTGCAATGATCTTATCATCCTGCACGATCACGCAGCCGATCGGTACTTCATCTAAGGCGTATGCTTTCCTTGCCTGCCGGATCGCCGCTTTCATGTATTTTTCATCCTGATTCATGGACAGTTTCCCCAAAATGTTATACTATATAATATGCAGTATTTTACCGCACTTTTTCATTTTTGTCGAGAAGGGAGCACCTTGCATGCAGCGAAAAAACGCTTCTTTAAAATATGAATTTGAGACAGAGCGCCTGTTCCTAAAAGTCCTGACTCCAAACTACGCCAATGCAGTCTTAAATTTCCAAAACCGCAACCGCGAAAGTTTTGAAGCCTATGAACCGGCTAGACTGGATAATTTTTATACTGCATCCTACCAGCAGGCTGTTTTGAAATGTGAATGGGATCTCGCCCTGAAACAGCAGTGCATCCGTTTCTATGTTTTCCGGAAAGAAGATCCCCTGACGATCATCGGAACCGTATGCCTTCATGACATCCGCTTTGCCGCATATTCCTGTACAGAAATTGGCTATAAATTTGACGCAGCATTTCGTCACATGGGGTATGCCACAGAAGCTGTCAAAGGTGCTATGCGTCTTGCCTTTTATGATCTCCATCTTCACCGCGTGTTTGCTCGCGTTATGCCGGAAAATAAAGCATCCATATATCTTTTAGAATCAATTGGTTTCCAATACGAAGGTGTAGAACGCGGCTGCTTTCTCATTCAGAACCGCTGGGAAGACCATCTGCGCTACGCATACCTCAACCCATCTGATGAAAGCTAAGGATTATTTACTTATAATTATTCCTCTATAAAACGATACCAGCAGCCAAACCGGTTTTCCACCTGCTCCGGCATAAATTCCGGAAACCCAAAGATGATCGCCATAACACGCTCCTGATTCTGATAAATTCCAGGCACTCCGAGAAACCATTTATCTTCGTTATCTTCTTCTATTTTTCCAAGCACAAGATATCTGTAATTAAAAAATCCATGCAGCAAAAAACTATTATTTCCAAGATACCAGTATTTCCTCGGAAGCTCTCTGATATCCTTTAATTCAATTTTAATGCAGGTAATATTCTTTTCTGAAAAAGGCATGCTTGCCGGATGACTTTTTAAAAACTGTTCCCAGATATCCTTCCACTGGTACTGTGGGAAGAAATTACGGGCTGGAAGTTCGGTTGCTCTGAGTTCATTGTCAGATTCCCTGTCAAATTGGGCGGTCTGAATTTTATTTTCCTGTTGTTTTTTCATATTGTCCTGCACAGGTGTTTTGCCTGCTTCTGGTTTATTTTCTGTTTCTGATATGATATTTTCTGTTTCATACAGATTTTTTTCTACATGTTGTTTTTTTTCTGCACGTATGTTTTCTCTTGCATGCATATTTTCTTTTACATGCATATTTTCTTCTGCATACATATTTTCTTCTACATGCAGACTTTCTTCTGCATATATATTTTCTTCCGTCTGCTCTGCCTTCCACTCTATGAAGTGTTCCATATCCACAGTAAGTGGCTCTCCCTCTGTCCATCGGCTCATAAAAATACGTCCATCTTCACTGCACAAAAAAATTCCTTCCATCTCAAAAAAGCTAAGCAATGATGTCGGTATATGTGCTGTTTTCATAATTACGCTAAAATCCCCTGCACCATTACGGACATCCATTTCTCCAATCAGGCTTCCTTCTATCCCACTGCCCTGTTTACGGAACAAATAAATCTTACAATGAGTCTGTGCCGCATAGACACCCCGCAGATGGATTTCTAATCTGCATTCTTCTCCACGCAGCTCGATTCGGGCAAATCCTGTATTTCCTGCTTTTTTTGTATTTTCATAGGCATATATATATGTAATAAACCGTTTCATTCCCGCCATAGGCACTCTCTGTTACTTTTTTTCTATTTATATGCTGATTTTTCTGTTCTATGTCAAATTATACTGTTGACTTTTTTTATTAATTATCATATGATAATTTTAGTAACAATTACTATTATCAAGAAAGGATGGTATTATGCTGAAACGAAGTAAGCAGCGGGAATCCATCAAGAAGTTTTTAATCTCGCGTTATGACCACCCTACCGCAGAGACCGTCTATATGAATATCAAGGAAGAATTTCCGAATATCAGCCTTGGCACGGTATACCGCAATCTCTCATTGCTTGCAGATATCGGTGAGATCCAGAAGCTGTCTACAGGAATCGGACCTGATCGTTTTGACGGTAATCCAAAACCACATTACCATTTTATCTGTAAAGAATGTGGAAGCGTTCTGGATCTTAATGTAACAGGACTGGATCATATCAATGTTCTTGCCGCACAGGACTTTGACGGCGAGATTGAAGGACATGTAACATATTTTTATGGAAAATGCCCTTCCTGCAAAGGCAAAATACAGACTTCCTGATTGTTTTCCCTCAAAAACTTCAAAAATGACGCAAAAATAGTCTTGACAAAAAGAAGTTTTTCATTTAAAATCAGTAATAGTTACTGATATCAATTTAAAGCACACAGTAATAGATTTCAAATAAGCGGGGAAATCTATTACAGCAGACAAATAACATTTTTCAAAGAAAAGGAGATTAAAATTATGGCAAAGTATGTATGTACAGTATGTGGTTATGTTTATGAAGGCGATGCAGCTCCGGAGATCTGCCCGGTATGTAAAGCTCCAGCTGAGAAGTTCAAATTGCAGGAAGGTGAGAAAGTATGGGCTGCTGAGCACGTAGTTGGTGTTGCAAAAGGAGTAAGTGAGGATATCGTATCCGATTTAAGAGCAAACTTCGAGGGTGAGTGCTCTGAGGTTGGTATGTATCTTGCAATGGCTCGTGTTGCTTACCGTGAAGGTTATCCGGAAGTTGGTTCCTACTATGAAAAAGCTGCATGGGAAGAAGCAGAACACGCTGCTAAGTTTGCAGAGCTGCTCGGTGAAGTTGTAACAGACAGCACCAAGAAGAACCTTCAGATGAGAGTTGACGCTGAGAACGGCGCAACAGCAGGAAAAACTGATCTTGCAAAACGTGCAAAAGCTGCAAACCTTGATGCAATCCATGATACCGTTCATGAGATGGCTCGTGACGAGGCTCGTCATGGTAAAGCATTTGAAGGACTGTTGAACAGATACTTCGGTTAATCTTTAAACCGCATAGACAATAAGCATTTCATAGGATAGACAGTTGTCAGCTGTCTATCCTTTTCGTTTGAAAATCAATATATATACTTTATGCCGGTTCCCCAAGTATGATCCGTATCAGGTTTTTATCCAGCATGATCGTCCGGTTCCACGGATTCACAATAATTCCCTTTGCCTCTTCTGCGGCAAGTACCGCGCGGAATGCCTGCTCTATCCCCGTTAAAAATGTGGACATCACGCTGCCGCTTCCCTTTAATTCTTCCTCAAAACTGGTAAATGCCGCCCACCAGCTATTGCCGTCCGGCGTCTGAACTGCCTGTATCTGCATCTGGCCGCCACCCGTCGGCGGTTCCACCGCTATGATAAACTGACCGCCCTCTTTCATGCGTCTGCGTATCACTGTCAGGGTATGCGCTAACATCTCTTCGCTTGCCTTCTGCTGCAGTGCCGCGACTGCGGTTTCTATTTTCTCATTTCCCTGTAATCCCCCATCGATTTTATTGTTATCCATAAAAGCTCCATTTCTATATGTAAAAAATTTTATTTTTTATACTATTGCCACTTGATTCAACTGATTATTTTACAACCACTTTTGTTTTATCTGTTTCATAAGCTGCTCTCCCTTTTCCCTACATATTATACCCTCCAATTTTCCTTTTCACAATCTGCTTTTCGCCGCACAGGGACAAAGAGTCACTTGCGAGTTACTGTTCACAGGCAGGCATTTTCTGAACTGAAAATGCCATATGATACAGTGGTGGCAGCAGATTTTGCCAATTTGGAATACGAAGCATCGGCAAAATCCGTTACTGGAACGAGGTACGAGTGAACAGTAACACTTGCGCCTCTTTCGCGCCCGGGCGGTGCTGTTTACAGCAAACTTCTTCTCCGCGAGGTGCGCATCCCGCCCGGAGGGCTTTTTCATTCATAGGACGTAATTTCCTATGAATGAAAAAAGCATGGCATCCCTCTGGACAACCATGCTTTTGGGTTATTGTTTGCACCTGTAGTGCAACTTCCAACAATTACAGTTCTTCGATTTTTTCTTTTGTTTCTTTCTCTGCCGACTCGGCAAATCCGAGCACAACCTTAAACAGATCTCCATCCACATACAGACGGAATGTGCCACCCATAAGATCCATCAGACTGTTTGCAATGGAAAGTCCAAGTCCGCTTCCTTCCGTATTTCTGGATTCATCGCCTCTCACAAAACGCTCCATCAGTTCTTCGCTGCTGATATTGAGCGGGTATTTTGAAGTATTGCGGAAGGTGATGGACACCTGTGCCTCTTTTACCTCAAGGTTGATGTAGACACGCGTTCCGTTCTGGGCATATTTGCAGATATTATTCATCAGATTATCGATAACACGCCAGAAATGTCTGCTGTCTGCCATAATATAGACTGGTGTATCCGGCTTTTCGATCACAAGATCAAGTCCTGCAGCTTTTGTCTTTTCCTCAAATTCCCCGACGGTCTGCGTCATAAATATTCCGGCTTCCAACTTTTCCAAATGTACCGGAAGGTTTCCGGTAGATGCCTTTGATGCCTCGATCAGATCCTCGATCAATTTCTTTAAACGTCCCGACTGACGATCTAATACCTCTAAATATTCCTGCGCTGTCTCGTTGTGCAGATCTTCTTTTTCCAACAGATCAACGTAATTGATGATAGATGTCAGCGGTGTCTTGATATCGTGGGAAACATTTGTGATCAGTTCTGTCTTAAACCGTTCACTCTTCATCCTCTCCTCGATCGCATGCGTCATGCCATCACTGATGTGATTGATCTGCTCTCCCTGTTCCTTAAATATACCGGTCATATGCTTTGTACCGATCTGATAGCCCGGCTCGCCGCCAGCAATTTTTTCCGTTCCGGTTTTTAACTGATTTAACTGTACACAGTACCACAGAATGAGTGGATATAAAATCAGTTTTTCCACCAGCCAGAGAAAGAAAGCAATGCCTGTATTCAAAAACATGAGCACTGCAATTCCTTCAAGAAACGCAAGCACCAGCATGACTAAAATCACTTTCCATAAAAATCCGATATTTTCCCATATCATATGAAAAAATTTTCTGATTTTGCTGCAGATCTGGTAACACAGAGTATGTCTCCACCATTTTCCAAGTTTTACCCGCACTGCAAAACTCAATAAAAACAGTAACAGCAGCCATCCCATACAAAGACTTGCAATCGCAGTCACAAACAGGATAAATGGCAGATACATAATATCTATATTTGCCAGAAACATAAATGCCACGTAAAATATAAATACCTCTGCCAGCACAATAAGTACTGCAAAAACATCAAACCACATGTGATCCCAGACGGTCGTAACAATCTTATCTGTCCCCTTACGGTGTCCCGCTGCGCACATCAGAAATACAAACGCTGCAACTCCGATGATAAAACTGAAAAACATCACAACCAGCGCTGTATAGCGCATGCTGTATACAAAATCCAGCAGGGTATTTGCCTGTACATACCAGTCTGTGCTGTTCTTGTCTATTCCCACATTTTGCGGAAGAAGTACGATCAACTGATAAGTGATTTTTGGTGTCTTCTGCCCCATATTTACCCAGAGTGTATAATTACCATCCAGATAATAATCACCATATGTTGTATAAGAAATATCTGCATTTTCCGCGTTTTTTTCAGAGGAATCTACCCGGTCAATCTCATCCATGGATATCCCACGAACACCGTCTAACAGCAGATAATCCCAGTTTTTCACATCCCACTGTGTGCCATCAAGCATATCAAATGTGATATATTCCTGATCCAGCACATCCATTTTAATCGGTTCTTCTGTGGATTCTGCTGCAACTTTTTCGTTTTCCTTTACATCTGTAATTGCTTCTTCCGTTGACTCTGCAGAAACATACTCACCTGACACATCCGTGATGGAGGATTCTGTAGATTCTGCTATATCATACTCTCCTGTCCCATCTGTCATAAACCCGCTGTCTGTTGTCTGTGTCTGCTCATTCCAGTACATTTTTTTCTCTGCATCATAAGTAAAAATCAGATTGCCGGATTTTTCTGATTCCACCTCGATCTGCTGCACCGGGTAATACTCATTTCCTGCCAGATATACAAAAATGCCTTTCGCTTCATCATAACAGATCCGGTCCGCATAAATGCTGACATATGAATTATCCCCGGAATACATGAGTTCCACACCGCCGCCGGTCAGGAAATTTCCATTTGTATAAACGATCTGATCCTCATCCGACAGCTCCACACTGTTCGTATATACATCATCTATGCTTATCTTATCGGAAAAATTGCGGACTGCATACGATTTCTCATCGTTTAAGTCGATTCCGTCCAAGCTCTCTGCCTTGATAATTCCATATTTAAAATACGGACTTGTATCCATACCTTCTGTCCGCTCTCTCCTTAGATCATCGATTGCAGACAACCCATATTGAAAGGATACCTGTTCAAACCACTGCTTTCTTATATCATCTTTTGAATTGTTATAAACACCTTCCTCTATCATAAAAACTGAGCCTGCCGCACCAAATATAAAACAAAGTGCACTTGCACTCAGCACGATCCAGGCAATGATCTTTGCCATGATCGAACCTTTCCACTTTTCCACTTTTTACACCTGTCCTTCCATTTTATAACCACGTCCCCACACAACTTTCAGATACCGCGGCTCTGCCGGATTATATTCTACTTTTTCCCGCAGATGTCTGATATGTACTGCTACGGTATTCTCTGTTCCGTATGGATTGTCCTGCCATACCTGCTCGTAAATCTGATTCGGGGAAAACACCTCTCCGGGATGCTCCATCAGAAGTTTTAAAATATCGTATTCCGTGCGCGTCAGCGAGATTTTTTCGCCATCAAGCGACACCTCTTTGCTGCGGTCGTCAAGTTCGATCCCGCCAATTGAGAGAACATCTTTTTTGACAGCTCCGCCTCCAAGCTGCATATAGCGTCTGAGCTGTGATTTCACACGTGCCTGAACTTCCACCGGATTAAATGGTTTTGTGATATAATCATCCGCTCCGACCGTGAGTCCTAAAACTTTGTCTGTATCCTCACTTTTTGCCGTCAGTAAGATCACCGGAACATTGCTTGTTTCCCGGATTTTTACCATGGCAGAGATTCCATCCATCTCAGGCATCATGATATCCATCAGTACCAGATGGATGTCATGCGACTTTAACACCTCAAGCACTTCTTTTCCGTTATATGCCTCAAATACCTGATAGCCATCTGCCATCAGATAGATTTTTAATGCCGAAACAATATCTTTTTCATCATCGCACACCAGTATACTGTACATGTTGTCCCCTTTTCCGCAGGTTTCTGATAGATTTTTACATAAACCTGTCTCTTTATGATCATGCTCTTATTGTAACGGAATAATTATGAATTTCCAATCAGTCAAAACATTAAGATTTGATGAAGTTGTACCTTGTATTCAGATAGAAGGAATGCTAATATAGGAAAGTAGTGCTCCCGGAAGTTTTTTATTTTCCGGGAGTAAATTATGGGAATTTTTACAAAGGAGCTTTTATATGGAAGAAAATAAAATGGGCGTCATGCCGATTGACAAACTTATTATCTCAATGTCCCTGCCGATCATGATCTCCATGCTTGTGCAGGCACTCTACAATATTGTTGACAGTATTTTTGTTGCCATGATCAGTGAAAATGCACTGACTGCCGTATCTATGGCTTTCCCGATTCAGAACCTTATGATCGCTGTCGGTGTCGGAACCGCCGTCGGTGTCAATGCACTTTTAGCCCGCTCCTTAGGAGAAAAGGATACAGAAAAAGTGAATAAGATCGCAGAAAACGCTGTATTTTTAATTGTTGTCAGCTATCTGCTCTTTCTGATCATCGGTCTGTTTTTCGCAGAGCCGTTTTTCCGCAGCCAGACAGATATTGAAGAAATCATTGTTTACGGAAAACAGTATCTGACGATCTGCTGCTGTCTTTCTTTCGGTATTTTTACGCAGCTTATGTTTGAGCGTATGCTGCAGGCAACCGGAAAAACCATTTATACCATGTATACACAGGGTGTCGGTGCGATCATCAATATCGCTCTCGATCCGGTTCTCATCTTTGGTCTGTTTGGTCTCCCGAAAATGGGCATTTCCGGTGCTGCTGCTGCAACCGTCATCGGACAGATGATTGCCGGTATTTTGGCAGTTGTTTTAAACCACACAAAAAATAAGGAAGTACAGATTGACCTGCACCATTTCCGCCCGGACAAAAATATTATCGGACAGATTTATGTGATCGGTGTTCCTTCTATTGTAATGCAGGCGATCGGTTCCGTGATGAACTACGGTATGAACCGTATCCTGATCGCGTTTTCCTCCACTGCAACCGCGGTGTTCGGCGTTTACTTTAAACTGCAGAGCTTCGTATTTATGCCGGCTTTTGGTTTAAACAACGGTGTCATCCCGGTTATGGCATACAACTACGGTGCCGGAAACAAAGAGCGTGTCACAAAAACTTTAAAGCACTGTGTCGCTTATGCAGTCAGCATCATGGCAGTCGGCCTGCTTTTATTCCAGCTCTTTCCAAAGCAGCTTCTCTCCATGTTTCAGGCTTCCGACACAATGCTCTCCATCGGTGTCCCTGCGCTGCGTATCATCAGTTTAAGTTTCCTGCTTGCCGGTTTTGGAATTTCCTGCAGCAGTATTTTCCAGGCACTTGGAAAAGCAGTCTACAGTATGTGCATATCCATTGCAAGACAGTTAGTGATCCTGCTCCCGGCAGCATACCTGTTAGCACAGTCCGGCAATGTCAATCTGGTATGGTGGGCATTCCCGATCGCAGAACTGGTATCTGTGTGTGCAACTGCATTTTTCTTAATGAAGATCAACCGCACGATCGTAAGTAAAATTGGGCAGTAATCTTCTACGAAGTTTCGGGTGTAAAAAAGTGGTTCACAATCCTATAACCAAAAAAATCCCGTGGGAAACTGATTTATAAAATCATTTCCCACGGGATTTTTTTGACCGGAAATATATTCACTCATGGACTTAAACTTTTTATTTCTGGTTTGCCGGCTCCATATTGACGGAGCGGCCTTTGATCTTTGCATTTTTCATGGCTTCTAAAACTTCTTTTCCGTATTCTCTCGGCACTTCCACGAATGTATATTTATCATACATATCGATCGCTCCGACAAGTTTACCCGGCATGCCGGATTCGCCTGCAACCGCACCTAAGATATCGCCTGGTTTCACGCGGTCTTTTTTACCGATGTTGATAAACAGACGCACCATGCCCTCTTCCGCTCCGGTATTATCAAAGTCAAAAGAATCATCTCTGTCATTATCAAGATTGATCTGACCAAGTGCCTGTTTTAAAAATGCTGCAGCAATATCCATTGCGGTATAATCGGATTCATTGATCTGCTTCTCGATGATATCGATCGTGTCTTTTAAATTTTCCTCATCGATAATCCTTCCGATCTCTTCCATGACCTTTTCAGCCTTGATCTGTGCCACATCATCCGTGGACGGGATCGGCATTGCAACGATCTTGGTCTTGCAGTAACGCATGATATCTTTTAATTTATATACTTCTTTTCCTTTGACGAAAGTAAATGCACGTCCTGTTCTTCCGGCACGTCCTGTTCTTCCGATACGGTGTACATAATATTCATCATCCTGCGGAATATCATAATTAAATACCGCTTCCACATCATCTACATCAATGCCTCTCGCTGCAACATCAGTAGCGATCAGTATTTCTGTCTTTCCGGTACGGAAACCGCGCATTACACGATCTCGCTGTGTCTGCTTCATATCTCCGTGCAGTCCCTCAGCAAAATATCCGCGTCCCTGCAATTCCTCGGTAAGTTCATCCACCATACGTTTTGTGTTACAGAACACGAGGGAAAGTTTCGGATTATAATAATCAAGGAGTCTGGTTAAAACTTCGATCTTGTCTTTTCTCTTTACGTCATAATAATACTGCTCGATATTTGGAACGGTCAGCTCTTTTTTTACTACTTTGATCGTCACCGCGTCATGCTGATATTTTTTGGTAATATCCAAGATTGGCTTTGGCATGGTAGCAGAAAATAATACTGTCTGTCTGCCTTCTTCCGGAATATACTCCAAAATTGTTTCAATGTCCTCACGGAATCCCATGTTTAACATTTCATCCGCTTCGTCAAGTACGATCGTATTCACTGCCTCACAGCGGATCGTTTTTCTTCGCAGATGATCCATAACACGTCCCGGTGTACCGATAATAATCTGTGCTCCACCCTTCAACGCTTTGATCTGACGGCTGATCTCCTGTCCGCCGTATACCGGAAGGATTTTCACTCCATGCATATATTTTGCAAGTTTACGGATCTCATCTGCCACCTGAATTGCAAGTTCTCTTGTAGGTGATAAGATGATAACCTGTGTTTTTTTATTATTCGGATCTACTTTATGCAGTACCGGGATTCCAAATGATGCTGTCTTTCCTGTTCCTGTCTGTGCCTGTCCAATGACGTCCACACCGGACATCACAACTGGAATTGCCTGACTCTGTATCGGTGTTGCCTCTTCAAATCCCATTTCTGCTATTGCACGCAATACCTGCGGATATAAATCTAACTGGTCGAATCTAACTGTTTCCATATATTTCCTTTCTATAGAAACGTGCGCCATAGGCGCGCGTAAAACAAGGGGCTGATCAACAGCCCCCATAAGCGCAACAGTCTGAATGATAACACGGTGCCCGTACTTTTGTCAAGAAATTCCCCGGTTCAACGTTCATTTCAACCGCGGATTTTCGGGAATTATGTACCCCAAACCACGACATCTGGCAGAATCTGTCACAAGGCCTCTGGTCCGGGTATTACTTCCTATTTAAAAGCAATCGACAATCCTGTATCTTATCCATTCTACTGCATCAATTTTTACTTCCGGTTTTCCGTGTGAAAAACTCGATTGCGGATTTTTGTTTGTATCTGTTATATTCTATGCCGCATTTTCAGAAATGTTTCCTGTTTTATTTATCGCTTGCATCCGCTAAATGTCCTATTGCAAGATCATTTCTGGATTTTTTCTTAACATGATAAAGCATTGCATCCGCCGCATGTAAAAAGTCCCAGCTTTTTGTATCATCTTTCGGAATATCATAACAGATTCCCTGGGAGATCGTCACAATAGACATTGTCTGCGAATATGCATGCCGGATCGCAAGATCCATAATCCTCTGTCTCAACCCTTCTGCCGCATGTCTGACTTCTTCTTCTGTCATGTTCTGGTAAAGGATAATAAACTCATCCCCACCATACCTTGCACAGAAAATCCTGTCATTCTGCATCATCTCAAGCTGTCCGGCAATCCGCTTAATGCACTCATCCCCTGCCTGATGTCCATAATTATCATTATACTGCTTAAAATAATCAATATCCAAAATCTCCATCGCAAGTGCTGTCTGATCCGACTGTGCCCGTTCAAATGCGTTGTCTAAATAATCATTCAGACGGAATCTGTTTGCTAAACGTGTCAGTGCATCCGTTTCTGATTTTTCCTGAAGTCTGATATTTGCTTCTTCGATCTCGCGTCTTTTTTTATTTGCACGCTCTAAAGATTCACGGACATCAAGCATATTTGCGATCATCGCCTGCTTTTCTTTTTCCATGACCTCAGACAACTCATAATACTGCCCTGCTGCCTCTAAATATGCATCATTATTTTTATGCATACGGTAAAACTTGATCTTTAAGGAAATGATCTGTCTCTGCAGATTAACAATCTTTGACTGCCACGTCAATGGCTCTAAGATTCCCATAACCCGCAAAAAAGCATCATCATTTCCTATATCAAGCAGCAGCTGGCTGATTTCATAAAGATCTCCGAAAATATCCATGATCGGAATATCTGTATTGATCTCCTCACAGATTAACCGGATACATTCATCACGTGCCTCTGCCTTTCCAGTCGCATGACATACACGTGCCTTAAAACAGCGAAAACTAAGGAGTTCTATGCCATCAATCCGACCTGCGCACTCGTCAGAAATAAGCTCCACATAATGTGCTGCCCGATCCGGCATGTCGCGGAACAAAAAACCTGTTCCCATGCCAATATAAACACAGGTGATCAGACGATTGTTTCTGTCATCATTCACATATTTTTTTACATGCTGTCCGCAATGTTCAAAATATCTCTGTGCTTCTAAATATTGTCCACATGATAGATATAAATTTCCAAGATTAATATCTATCATGGTTTCCTCTTCTTTTAACTGATATTTTGTGCAGAAATTTAATCCGGTCAGATAATAATCAAGCGCAATTGGCTCATTTCCCCGATTGATCGCTGTAATTGCCATCAGATTATATGCACGCGCCACTAGCTTCCACTGATTGGATTCATTCAGATAAGATACGCCTTTGGTAATGCAGAAAAAGAACTTTTCACTTTCATTTAACAGATAATAGGTCTCTGCACTGTAGTAGTATGCAAATCCAAGCAATTTTGCATCGTTTTTTTTCAATGCATACTGTTCGATATCATAACAAAACTTCAATGTCCGTTTCGCATCGTTTCCCCGGCTGTCGTACACTCCCTGTATCCATGCACGGACAACTTCATCATATCCGTCATATTCCATGTGCACTGCCTCCTCTCATTCCACACCAGACATTTTTTCTAAGATTTTCTCCCATAAAAAGAATACTATCTTTTATTATAAAATAGAACTGTGTCTTATTCAAGGAAGAATGCTTTTTGTTTTATTTGATTCTTTTATTCGAAATATGCGATCGGATCAACCGGTATTCCATCTTTATCAAGCTCAAAATACAGATTGCTTCCCTCTACGGTAAAGTATTTTGTCGGCTCACCGATATAACCTAATACATGTCCAGCCTCCACATAATCTCCCTCTGCAAAATTCAGTTCTTTTAACTGACCGTAAACTGCCTCATAACCATCACCCAGATCAACTGTAACCGTACAGCCTGTTACCTCATCATTTTTAATACTCTTGATCTGCCCTTTTGCAACGGCATAGACTTTATCGTTGACTTCTCCTGCGATGATCACTGCCGGATTATACTTATACTGATCCAGTGTCGGAAAATAAACTGTGGAATCCATACTGTAATTAATGACGACATTACCTTCCATCGGCCAGAGCAGTTCCTCGGAAAAATGAAGTGACTGTGCCGTATTTGCGGTCTGAACGGTCTGCTGCTCCGTCTCTTCTGACTCTTCTGTTTCTGCTGTATCATCTTCCTCTGCGATTTCTGCTGTCACTGCAGGGTCGTCTAATTCATTCTCCATCTCATCATAAGACTGTCTGGGTGGAACCAGAGCGGATGCTTCTGCAGACTGCTCCGAATCTTCCTGCGCTGCAATGTCATCTGACTGCTTCTGCATTTCTCTCGCAAGTTCTTCTTCCATCTGCTCCCGTTCTTCTTCCTGTCTGTTGCTGTATAGGGCGGTCGTTCCAACCGCTGCTAAAGCGATCAGCAATCCTGCAATTACATATTGTCTGTACCCAAAAAAACCTTTCTTTTTCATTATTTCTCACCATCCATTATTTATTTTTAACCATAGTGTTGCCACATTCCGGATGGTTTATACGATTGTTTTTTATTTCCTGTCTATAAATCCCCAGCCTGCCCGATCACGGCTCCTTTATAAAAATATTCAAGTATCTCCCGGTAAGCATACCCTTCTTTTGCGAGTTCTTCTGCTGTATTCTGACTTAAGCCAAATCCGTGCCCCATTCCCTTTGCCACGATACGTACATGACCATCCATTTCTGTGATTGAAAAACACGCCGATGGAAGCTCTAAAGCATGACGGAACTGTTCTCCATCATATGTCTCTCCGGCAACATTGATTTTTGTCACATATTCTGCTGCATCACGACTTTTGATCTCAATCTGTCCCGGTTCTGTCAGTTCTGCATCAGGATATGCTGCCCGGCATTTCTCCAGAAACTCCTCTTTTTCATAATAAAACACAGAAAGATAACCTTCCGCAGTGGTATCTGCATGACATTCTGACATAACCAGATATGGCATGTCTGCATCTTCATATAGTTCTGACATGTTGCGTGTCCGTCCGCTGCTAATTGCGTGATACGCTGCATATATGTAAGTTCCATCATATAAAAGCACCTCCCCCGCCGTTGCCTCCACGCAGGATTTTAGTTTTTGATAATTTTTATCATAATTTTCTCCCCATAATTCCTGCTGGCGCTCCGGTGTCATTTTCTCCGGCTCCTTTGTACCTGCCTGCATTGCATCATACAGATTCGTTCTGGCGATCACACACTGTGCCTTTATTGTTTCCGGCGGCTTATCGACACCAATTTCCTGTGCCACAATCTGCAAAATCTTTATCTCAACTGCGTCATCCTCTTCTTTCCTGCCATCGTCTGTCGTCTCTGTCTGTTCCGCTAATAGACTCTTCCTGTTTTCCAGATGCTGCCGGATTTCTCCCTCCATATTTTTTTCACTATCGGCTGTAGTAAAAACTCCCTGCACTCCATCTTTTCCATATATAAGATTTTCCAACTGCATTCTCTGCATCAGTGTCGTGATAAAAACCGGCAATAACAGTATCAGACAGATTCCTGTAAACCATGAATTTGTACGTTTTTTTCTTCGTCTTCCCATAAAAAAATCTCCCTGTCCATTTAATATATGAAACAGAGAGACTTCTCATTCAGATTTTTTACATCATATTCATTACAAGACCAAATGCCTGCATCATGGAAAATCCGATCTCAGCTATGATGAGTAAAGAATACAGTACTGTGTACACGATCGGAAATGCCATTTTTCGTTTCAGAAGATGTGCACGCCACACATAATATCCCGGTTTTAAAAAGATTGCAAACAAGATCAGTCCAAGTATTTTGTAATTCTGCTTATTGATCTTTACAATATCGATTACCACAAAAATAATAAATGCTGCAAGCAATGCATAACTGAGCAGGGAAAATATAACATAATTTCCACTGTACATCACATTCATATAGCTGCCATCCATAATGCTTTCATATGTCATCGACTGAAATATGGATGAGGCAGAAACCATGCTGATGATCTCCCGCAATGGCATTATGATCAGTAACAGATAACAGAAAATATCTGAAACCGGTCCATGCTGTTCCTGCGGTGCCCAGGTATTCTGGTTGTACTGCGGATTTCCATACATCTGCTGTCCATTGTTATACTGCTGGTCCCCATAGGTCTGCTGTCCATTGTTATACTGCTGGTTCCCATAAGTCTGCTGTCCATTGTTATACTGCTGGTCCCCATAAGTCTGCTGTCCATTGTTCATGTTCTGATTTTCGTCCATAATCTTCTCCTTTTTAATGCTATTTTATTTTTTCTGTCTGCTTCCAATGATATTGGAAAGTGTAGCAAACTGCTCTAATGTAAGTGCCTCCCCCCGGATCGTAAGCGGTTCACCAAGCTCTGCGATGCACTGCTGTATCTCTTCCTTGGAAAGATGTACCTGAGGCGCATTTGACAATCCATTTGCAAGTGTTTTTCTTCTCTGATTGAAAGATGCGCGGATAATGCTAAACATCAGTTTTTCATCATCCACCTGCACCGGTACTTCTTCGTGTCTGGTCAGACGGATCACCGCACTGCCGACATTTGGTCTTGGCATAAAACAGTTTGGAGGAACATTCGCAACAATCTCCGGTTTTGCATAAAACTGCACAGCCAAAGACAATGCACCGTAATCTTTTGTTCCCGGTCCTACCTGCATACGGTCTGCAACTTCCTTCTGCACCATAACCGTAATACTGTCGATCGGCACATGGCTCTCAAAAAGTCCCATGATGATCGGCGTTGTAATATAATATGGAAGATTTGCCACAACCTTGATCGGTTTTCCATCATTTCTTTCCATCGCAAGTTTTGCGATATCCAGTTTTAAAATATCCTGATTGATCACCGTCACATTATCATAAGCACTCAGTGTATCCTCTAAGATCGGGATCAGATTGGTATCGATTTCTACCGCAACCACTTCTCTGGCATTTTCACACAGATACTGCGTCATCGTACCGATACCCGGACCGATCTCAAGGACAAAATCTTCTTTTGTCACTCCTGCTGCTTCAACGATCTTCTCTAACACATGCGGATCGATCAGAAAATTCTGTCCGAATTTCTTCTGAAAATTAAAATGATATTTCTGTAAGACCGCAATCGTATTCTGCGGAATCCCTAATGTAGCCATAAAACTCCTTTCAATCTTTCCGGTTACTTAACATTTCCTCAAACAGTGTATCTAAAAACTCTGCATACAATCCGTTAAATGTCTCATGAAAAGTCTGCGCCACACTTGCGTCTCCCTGACCGGTCATCTGTGCTTCCTCAAAAAGTGCAAATGCCGTTTCATAAAGCTCCGGATTCTTATCATAAAATACTTCCGTCAGTCCATCCTGAAAAGCAAACTGCGCCTCCTGAGAAAGATTATCCTTGAAATCTTCCTTGGAAATACAGCCTTTCTCCTCATAATCAGAAAGATAAATATGTCCCTCTGCAGATTTTACAAAATCGCGAAATACCACTGCCACATCCTCGTATGTAACAGGAACATAATTCTCATTCCAGTATTTGTCAAATGTTTCCCTGTCCGGGAACTGTGAAAAAATATCGTTATCCATGTTATTCTCCATTCCTGCGTGTGAAAATTCTTATGTTTCACACTATTCTCCATTTCTGTGCATAAAATATTGTATACAATAGACTGCGCATTCCAGGGGCAGACCTATTGTCATAAATATGCAAACAGGATGCCATCACGGTCTGTCCGTCTCTGACACCCTGCCTCTCATTATATACAAAAATCATATATAAGGCAAAGATTTATTTTTCATCGTGGAACATTTCGATAACACTGTTCAGCCGTACAATATTCTCACGGTTATTGTCCACAAGTGTTTCATTTCCCTGGACAATTCCGGAAACCTCAAGTGTTTTCTGTGCGATATCCGCCACACCGTCAGCCGCCTCGGAAACCGTCGAGCTGACACCCTGCATGGCATCCGCGATTTCAACAATAGATTTTAACAGTGTATTGATCTGTCCGCTGATGGCAGACATGTCATCATCGAACACCGTCGCATCCTTTGTATACTGGTCTGCAACTCCCATAAAATCCTCATAATCTTTAAGCACTGTCTGCTCTAAGAAATCTGTACTCTCTTTTAAGCATCCTGTCATATTCGCCACAGCCTCATTGACCTCAGCTATGATCTCATTAATACTGCCGACAGTCGTGGATGACTGGGTTGCCAGTTTACCGATCTCTCCTGCAACAACTGCAAAACCTTTTCCTGCCTCTCCGGCTCTGGCTGCCTCGATCGACGCATTGAGTGCCAGCAGATTTGTCTGGCTTGAGATCTCAAGGATCGCCTGCGTAAATTGATTGATCTTTTCTACCGCCTTCGCCTGCTCCATGGCAGCCTCTGTTTTCCGCTGTACATTTTCGTACATCTGAACCGTTTTTTCGCTTGCAGCCTGTGTCTTTAATTTGAGCTGATCAGCACGCTCTTTTACCTCAACAGAGGCTTCGCGTCCTTCACTGGAATAACGTTCAATATCTGTTGCACGCTCTTTGATATCGCTGACTGTAGTATTGACTGTCTCCATTGTTGCCGCTGTCTCTTCCATTGCAGCAGCAATTTCCTGTGTTGTATCCGTGTTGACATTACTCATCTCACGCACACGCTTTGTCGTATCCGAAAGCTGTTCCGTCGTATTGTTCAGATCTGCGTATACATGGCGGATATTTCCCACCATTTCCCGCAGATTCTTGCGCATGTTATGAAGTGATATCGCCATTCTTCCGGTTTCATCTTTTCTTTTATAAAGGTGCTGGTTTGCCGGATTGCTCGCAAACTCAAATTCAGCCGTCTGTTTTACGATACCGTCGATCTGGGTGATCGGCTTTGTGATTGTAAATCCGAGTACTGTACCGATAATTATGGTAAGTATCATTGCAAAAGCAGCTCCTCCGAATATCTGTTTTGCAAGCTGTCTGGATTTTTCCTGCAGTTCAGTTTTTGGTGCCGTAAGGACAAATTTCATGCCATTTTCCAATGTCTTATAATACATGACCTTATCTTTTCCCTGATAAGTATAGGAAACGGCAGTCTCCTCCGTCTGCTCATTTCCAAGCGCATCCACTACTGACTGCAGTCCGCTGTCTGCATCCGCAAGATTACTTCCAATCTCAAGATCTTTGTGATACATGACCTCACCGGAATCATTGGCAAGGAAACCATAACCACTGTCAAATATACTTAAAGAATCAATCGTATTTGTAAATTCACTGAAATCAATATCCATTCCAATGATACCAATAGACTCGCCGTCCACCTCGATTGGAATAACGTATGAGATCATATATACACCAATGTTGGAATTTAAGTATGGTTCCATCCAGGTTTCTTTTCCATTCTGTACCGGAATATAATACCATCCGACATGCTCCACATCACTCGGATCATACATGGAAAAGTCCGTTGGCGTCACACTCTCAAACTCACTGTCACTGTTATCTCTTGTTAGAAAAAGTCCGCTTGTTGGTTCCGTAAATTCAGGATTATAACGGATATACGCCGTGAGTGCTCCCTTAGTGTTCTGTGCAGACTGCATCAAAATCGGCAGCATCTGCTTTGTATAAGTATCCACATAATCCTTGCTTGTCCGGAAAGATGCTGCATGTTCCAGTTTGGCAACTGCAATGCTGTATACCATTTCCACTGACTGTGAAACATTCTGCATCATGGTATCAAGTTCACTGCTCTGGCTCACACACTTAAGCTGCATCTCCCGCTGTGAGTCTTCATAAGAAGTACTGACTGAATTAACAATACTGATCGCCCCACAGATAAAAGTTGATACCAGCGAACAAAGTATTACAGTTACAATGATCTTGGTTTTTATTGATTTCATACAAAATTCCCCCTCTGTAAAAATTCCTCCCATTTACTCAATTTTACCATATTCGACTGTATTTTCAATAAAATGCATGCTGTTTCGTTATGTTTTCGTAGATTTTCAATCTTACACTTTTGTTTTCGCATATTTCATCGAACATATTTTCGATTTTTCTGTTGCAAATAAATCTGTCACATGTTATATTAATTTTATCGAACATTAGTTCTTGTTTGTTGATGATATGAGTCGCCCGTCCAAATGGTGTATCGCAGGCTTGTGAGTGGCATCTTGCGCAAGATGCCAGACTTCAGGTTATGAACACCATTGGGGCGGGCGGTTCATCTCAAAATCGGGGTCGTAGGTGCGGATTTTTGATATTCGCACGAATGGAAATATGCTTAAAATCCTAAGGTGCTGTATCATTGATATTCAGCCTAATGACTTGTCTGAATTTTCATCTGCTCTGTTGCATTACACTAATCATTTCATAAATTAACAGACTAATAATGCAGATTACTATTCCAAGTATGTATGGTTAAAAGCATAAGTATAACAGATTGCATCGAGATTTTGCGACATTTTTGAAATGAATGTTACCAAAATTTACGCACCCCCAAGGTTGTAAAATGAGTTCCCCGGCAAAGGGTGGTTCACAACCTTGCGGCTGGCAAATCGCATCAAGCCGGGATTCGTTTTGTGACTTTGGGAGAAAATTAGGCAATCTTAGTCTGCCTGTCCGTAACACAGTGTTGTGCTGCCACGGACGGCAGCACAAGTCTTAATGCCCCCGGACGGGGCGTTTAAGACGCACACGTCACTCCGAGAAACACTAAATCAGGCAGACTAATTTCACTCTGATAATAATCAGAGTGAAATCGATTGCCTTATTTTCGGACAACGGAACAAAACAGTCCCGGCTTGATGCAATTTGCCAATCGAAATCCCCCGGAACCACCCTTCGCCGGGGAACTCATATCCCAACAAACCATCATTTGTTTTGCAGTACATGTTTCGTAATATTTGATGCAAATACCGGATCATAACTTACAATCATATTTTTGACAAAGACCTTAAGGATGGAGATGAAGATCAACATGAACATTCAGCAAAATATGTCTCTTATGGAAAAACTTGCCATACTTACCGACGCTGCAAAGTACGATGTAGCCTGCACTTCAAGCGGAGTAGACCGCAGCGGCAATGGCAGCGGTATGGGAAATTCCCTTGCATGCGGAATCTGTCATACTTTTTCTGCAGATGGACGCTGTATTTCTCTTCTCAAAATACTTTTTACCAATGAATGCATTTTCAACTGCGCCTATTGTCAGAATAATTGTAACTCTGACGTGAAACGGGCTTCTTTTACCCCCGACGAAGTCTGTGAACTGACAATGGAATTTTACCGGCGTAACTATATTGAGGGACTTTTCTTAAGCTCCGGCATCATGGTCAGCCCAAATTACACGATGGATCTGATCTACCAGACACTCTACCGGCTGCGCAATGTCTATCATTTTAACGGCTATATCCATGTCAAGGCTATCCCGGGTGCAGATCCCGTGCTTGTAGAAAAAGCAGGATTTCTTGCCGACCGCATGAGTATCAACTTAGAGCTTCCGACTGCTGACAGCTTAAAGAAGTTGGCTCCCTATAAATCCAGAACCACTATTTTGAAACCAATGCGCCAGATTCAAAACCGTATCACGGAAAATAAAGACGAGCTTGCCATTTACCGCAAAGCACCACGTTTTGTTCCAGCCGGACAGAGCACCCAGATGATCATTGGCGCTACTCCGGAACACGATTATGAGATTATGCGTGTTGCCGAAACGCTTTATCAGAAATTTGACTTAAAGAGAGTGTTCTACTCTGCCTTTGTCAATGTCAACCACAATTCAAATCTGCCGGTTTTGCCGGGTGGCCCGCCTCTTTTACGGGAACATCGGCTTTATCAGGCAGACTGGCTGCTGCGCTATTATGATTTTAAAGTAGATGAATTACTAACAGAAGACCGGCCTGATTTTAATATTTATCTGGACCCCAAATGTGACTGGGCGCTCCGCCATTTAGAATGTTTTCCGGTAGAGATCAACCGTGCAGATTATCGTACACTTCTGCGTGTTCCCGGCATCGGTGCAAAGTCTGCCTCGCGCATCGTAAAGGCAAGACGTATGAATAAGCTCGATTTCTCTGATCTGAAAAAGATCGGTGTCGTACTAAAACGTGCACTATACTTTATTACCTGTTCCGGTCACATGATGTACCCTACAAAGTTAGATGAGGACTATATCTGCCGCAGCCTGATCGCAGACCGCACCCAGATTCCACGTGAAATACGTGAAGCGGGATACCAGCAGCTCAGTTTATTCTCCTGATGACGGAACCTACAGCGATTCATAATTTAGCGGCTGGCAAATTAAAACCTGCTATTTCGCTGTAACATCATCTTAATGATCATTAATCCGATGCATTAATGGCTTTCTATAACGAGGATTTTATAATATGTACACATTTATCTGTGAAGATTCCCCCAATGGAATCTTATCCGGCATCTATGATGCATGGGATTTTAAGGTAAAAGAAAACAAAAAATATTCTGCCCGCAGCACATCGGCTGATAGTTCTTCCAGTGCCCCAAAAAGCGCCTGCACCCACGATGATATCCACATTCTGTGTCATGAACCGGACAATTATCAACTATTTTGTGAGTATATCCATGTGGAAACTTCCTCTGATAAAGCATCGAAAGTCGCTCGCACCATACAGCGCAAACTTGGCAGTGAATTTTACGATACCATTTTAAATGCGATTCTTTCCATTGTTCCGGAAAAAAAGAATAACTTAGACAAAGCGGACGCCATCTACCATACTCTTGTACTTGGTCTGAATACACCTGCCGGAGCACGCGCCATTTGTGATCTTGCCAACCCTTATGTCCACCGCCTGTTTATTCTGTCCCGTGCTACAGCAAATGAGGCACATCACCTGCTCGGTTTTCTTCGTTTTTCAGAACTGGAAAATGGTGTACTGTTTTCCACGATTCACCCCAAAAATAATGCCCTGCCGATATTGGCAGAGCACTTTACCGATCGTCTCCCGCAGGAGAATTTTTTGATATATGACAAGAACCGCCAGCTTGCCGCAGTTCACGCCGCCGGAAAGAATTTTATGTTAGTGGACGCTTCCGGTATAGATCAGGAGCTTTTAAAACATACCTCTGACAGAGAGGCCAAATACCAGAAGCTGTGGCAGACCTTTTTCGACCACATCGCGATCCAGGCACGGATCAATCCAGGACTCCAGGCGCAGAATATCCCGAAGCGCTTCTGGAATGATACCCCGGAACTTGGTAAAAAATAAAGCCCTGTTACCATAAACAGAGCCTCTCTTTATAGATGAAAGAGATTATTTGGCAGGCGTCGCGGCCCCTGCATCTCTTTTAACCCATAGGGTGCGTGGTTGCAACGAAATTTACCACCTCAAATAATCTCTCCTATGTAATTTTGATTGTATATCATCTTTTTCCCTTCTTCCTATAACTCTTTTAGGTTTGTGATTACGCTCTTTTACGCAACCAGTTTATGGTGCTATGATAACATAGACTTTTTATCATGTACAGAACATAAATTACATTATACGAAATAACCGTTCTGCATTCTCCCTGGTCACCTGCTCCACTTCTTCCGGTGTGATTCCTTTTAGTTCTGCGATCTTGGCGATCACAAACGGAATATAGGATGAATCATTCCTCTCTCCGCGATGCGGCTCCGGTGCCATATATGGACAGTCGGTTTCTAAAAGGATTCGTTCCAGCGGGATTTCCTGTACGGTTTCCTTTAACTTTTTGGCATTTTTAAAAGTCACAACACCTCCGACACCGATATAATATCCCATTTTTATAAATTCCTGTGCCATCTCCTTCGAATAAGAATAACAGTGGATGACTCCCGGAATTTCCTCCGCATATACAGATTTCATCACTTCCATGGTATCTGCTGCCGCATCCCTCGAATGAATGATCACAGGAAGTGATACTTCCCTCGCTAACTTCATCTGCTCAGCAAACCAGTATCGCTGCTGTTTTTGTATTTCCGGCTCCTTATCCCAGTAATAATCAAGCCCGATTTCTCCAACTGCAACCACTTTTTCTCTTTTGGTCTGCTCTTTCAGCCATGCAAATGTTTCCTCATTCAGACCACTGATATCACTTGGATGCACTCCGACTGCCGCATAAACAAATTCATACCGCTCTGACAGCGCAAGTGTTGTTTTGGTGGATTCGATCGATGCACCGACATTGATGATCGTTCCAACGCCACGTTCTGGCATGGATGTGATCAATTCCTCTCTGTCCTCTTCAAACCGTTCATCATCATAATGTGCATGTGTCTCAAATATCATAATTGTGTTTCTCCTTTTTTCTTATATGTCAATCATTTTTTCCTACAGTATACACTTTTATAATATCAATATATCATTAACACACGGTAACCGGCAAATTTAATAACCTTTTTCGATGATCTCTTTTTCATAATTTATTTTCTTAATTTAAATGAAAACTCAGTAGATCTTACCGTATGCTCAGAAGAAGCACCTATTGCATGTATCTTATCTAACACTGCATGTCTTCTTCCATTCATCTCATCTACTTTTCCGGATATATGAGCAAGATCCTGTATCATTTGTTCCATAACATCATTCATATTTCCAAATGCCTCTATAGTATGTCCGGCACTTTCTACCTGTACTTTGACAGAATCACCTGCCATAGCCACTTTTTCCACTGCATTCTTAGAACATTCCATTACTTCTTTTATCACAATCTGGATTTCTTTTGCAATTTCACCGGAATTGTCTGCAAGTTTGCGGATCTCCTCTGCAACAATGGAAAATCCTCTGCCATGCTCTCCTGCACGTGCTGCTTCAATCGATGCATTCAAGGATAATAACTTCGTCTGTGATGCAATATCTTCAATATTATTTACAAAATCTGTGATCTGCTCTAATTTTAATCCCAGCATCTCTACCTGAAGTTCAACTTCACCAGTTATATTTGCCGTATCTTTTGACTGCTGCATCATCATATTTACAGTGTTCATTCCACCCTCAATCTGCTGTTTCTGATGTTCAAGTCCTGTAATTGTTCCCTGTACCAGCTCCCGGACCGTTTTTATCTGCCCAGAGAGCTCCTCCATCTGTCCGCTGACACTCTCCACCATTTCATTGACTTTACCGCTTGTCTCCATGACACATTCCCCAGACTGCAATCGAATAGAACTGTGTGGCACAATTAAATCTGCATGATGTAGTTTTCTTTTTTTCGACATAAAAAACCTCCCATCTTTTTTATTTTTATCTTAAAAAGAAGAGAGGTTATATAAAATGTCTTTTTGTTAATTGAGTATCTTTTTTTTATTAAATCGAAATATTAATATTCTCTGTCATTCCCTGCCCTGTGGCAGATGCGCTTCCCGATGGATCACCGGTATAAGAAGCAGACATCCCCTGCGGCAATGCACCGGCAGCATCCGTCAATGTCAGATCTGTCTCTAACTCCGCATCCTGCTGTGCCTGCATCTTGATCTGTGCCTCTGTCATCTGCAGATTTGCAGATTCGGCAGACAGGCTCACGATCACGCCGGAATCAGGAGATATATCAGATGTGTTGTGGTTTTCCATCTGTGCTTTTATATATTTCATATCCGCTTCGCTGATCTTACTCTGCTCCTGACGTCTGTGATTATTGCGCTTCTGCCGTATTTCAACACGCTTTGCCTTTTCCTTTTGTACATTCTGTATTTCTTCAATCGCAATCTTTTCTTTCAACTCACGCTCTTTGTTTGCAGCCCGGCGCCTGATCTCACCTTTTTTCTGCATATTATCCGCCCGGTTCTCGCGTTTATATTTATTGTTTTCGATTTCTTCCTGCTTTAAGTGGCGGACTTTTAACTGTGCGCACTCTACCATTCTTTTCGCATGCGCAACTGCTGCAGATATCTCCTTGCTGTCATATTCCCCGGTTGCTGCACACCGCTGCAAAGTGGCAAGTCTGCTCTTTGCCTTTGTCAGCGCATTTGCTGCGCCCTGCGGCTTCTTCGCACGCAAAAGCTGATTCGAAACTTCCCTGTAATTATAATTTACTTTTTTCTTTGTGCTGCTTTTACTCTTTCCACAGACATAATCAATACGCGCACGTGCATCTTTATTCGCATTTTTAATGGTCAATGTTCCAGCCATTGCCATAGCTCCACTGGTGCTCCCAGCACTATTTACCGAAAATCCCATAGCTCATATTCCTCCCTGAAATCATGACAGGAATCCCAGAATACCTCTTTGCAGATAAATCGTACATTCTGTAAACAAACATTATATGGATCAATTTAAACATGCCCGTCATGAAAATGAATCCGTTCATATATCTTTAACATCGGCAAAACTATGTAAAATGATTACCTTATCCATCTGTTTCTTTTACATAATATGACACATCCAAAGTGTTTCTGCGATATTGACCATGCAAAACATTCCAAGCACAACCATTGAAATCTTCTGAACCAGTACCGGAATTTCTTTTCTGATCTGCCCATACATCTGCCGGATACAAAAAAGACACGTTACCATCAGAATAAAATACAGATAAATATATGGTCTGTCTGCCGATGCATAGATTGTCGGAGAAAATCCCATGACAATGCCGGATGCCAGTCCCACACCAAGCATCACAAGTGTATAAAGATATATTTCCAGCTTCTCTCTCATCAGACAAAACAGTGCATAGGACATCCCCGCCACCGTCACGATCAAAAATAACACCGGAAGCCAGTTCACCGGATCTTTAAAATTCCACCCTGCTGTCTGTTCCGGTATAATAAATATTTTTTCATACCACGGATGCCCGGTGCGGATCAGTGCATATCCAAGAATACAAAATACAGGAACAGATGACAGCAATGTTTTTATCATATTTTTCGTTTTCAGTCCGACCAGTACTGCCAGTATAACCGAGACGATCAGAAAAATACTGTTGACCTGCGCAATAAAAATGCGTTCTATATTTACAACTCCCATATAAATCTTTTCCCAAATGGAAAAATGTGCAAATTCCGGCATACGCCCTTCGACTTCCTGAATGCTGCGGATACTATTTCCCGGACAGCACAAAATCGTAAAAAGTGAAATCAGATCAACGACAAAATATCCGTAAATCCACAGACTCCCCGCTTTTTTTCTGTGCCAGTTATAAAGTAACGCAAGAAAAATCATAACCAGTAAAATTGCTGCCACCTGTTCCTGACTGCTGCAAAAAATACAACAGATCATCCCTGCTGCGCCCTCATACCAGTGCAAAAACTTATTTTGTGCCAGTTTCTGTAAAAGCAGGGCGATATATAAGATTCCAAAAAGCGGCCACAGATAGTTGACCGTCGTTGCGATCCAGCCAGCTGATACCATATCCGAAAATGGGTAAAGCAGCATAAACGCACAGACAAGCCATTTTAATATACTCTTAGATTCTTCCCTGTCTGAATCTTTATCTGACCAGCTTACATTTTCATCAATATATTCCGTGTAATTATTTAATAAGCGGTATAACAATACAGGAATCAGTGTATAAATAATAATATCCAGGATTTTCCACAGCCACGAAACCTGTACCAGTGGTATAAGAACAAATTCGATTGCCATTCTTGAAGACCATGTCGCATAGCGGTGCGCTAAAATCTCCCAGATACTTCTTCCATCCATCAGCGTCTGAAAATAGACAACATCATCACCGGCAGAAATTTTAATGACCAGATGCCAGATAAGTGCCACCATAAACACCAGCACAAATGGCAGGTTTCTTTGAAATATCCCCTGTATTTTTTTTCTCACTCTTTTGTTCCTCCCTGTGTGATATCGAAAAAGAGATAGCGCATACACTATCTCTTTTTCCCTCACAAATCCGGCACAACATCATAGATTTATCGCAACTGTCATGACAGATTTTTATTTTTCAATATGTTAGCAGATCTCTGCTCCACTTGGCATTGCTTTTTCCGGTGTCATCAGCGCAAGATTGCCCTCTGCATCCTCTGCACATAATAACATTCCTTCCGATAAAACTCCGGCAAGTTTTGCTGGTTTTAAGTTTACAAGTACCATGACTTTTTTGCCGACCATCTCTTCCGGTGTGTAATATTTACGGATACCGGAAACAATCTGTTTTACCTGGCTTCCGACTTTTACCTGGGAGCATAATAATTTCTTTGACTTCGGCACTGCTTCACAGGAAATGATCTCTCCGACCTGGAACTGCATTTTTATGAAGTCATCATACTCGATCTCCGGTTTTGCCTCGATATCGATTGCTTCGCCTGCTTCCTCTGTTGTCTCTGGCAATTCACCAAGTACTCTCTGCTCTGCCTCAAATTCTGCTTTCTGTGCTTCACGGATCGCATCGATCTTTGGCATGATCTCTTTTGCATCAAGACGTGCAAAAAGGATTTCCGGTTTTTCTGTTACTTTATTTCCATTCTCATAAAGTCCGAATTTATCGAGATCATCATATTCACGCATACCTGTGTTAAGCTGCGCTAAGATACGGTCTGCTGTCTCCGGTAAAAAGCTCTTTAACAGACATGCTCCGATGGTGATGGATTCTACCAGATTGTAAAGAACTTCTGCCAGACGGTCTTTTGTTGCCTCGTCTTTTGCAAGTACCCATGGTGCTGTCTCATCGATATATTTATTGCAGCGGCGGAATAAGTTAAATACCTCTGTGATTGCATCTGCAACACGCAGGTTTTTCATTTTCTCTGCAACTTTATCCCTTGTAGATGTTACAACTGCCTTTAAGTCTGCATCAACTTCCTCTGTCACACCTGTGCTCTTTACCACACCGTCAAAATATTTATTGCTCATGGAAATGGTACGGTTTACAAGGTTTCCAAGGATATTTGCAAGGTCAGAGTTGTAACGCTCAATGACAAGATCCCAAGTAATGATTCCGTCATTTTCAAACGGCATCTCGTGCAGTACAAAGTAACGTGTCGCATCCACACCGAATAAATCAGCCATATCATCTGCGTAGATCACATTTCCTTTGGATTTACTCATCTTCTCGCCACCCTGTAAAAGCCACGGATGTCCAAATACCTGTTTTGGCAGCGGCAAATCCAGTGCCATCAAAAAGATCGGCCAGTAGATCGTATGGAAACGGATGATATCTTTTCCGATCAGATGTAAGTCTGCAGGCCAGTTTTTGTTGAAGAGCTCACTGGAATTGCCATCTGCGTCATATCCGATCTTTGTGATATAGTTTGTCAGCGCGTCAAGCCATACATATACGACATGTTTCGGATCGAAATCAACCGGAATACCCCAGGAAAATGAGGTTCTGGATACACAAAGATCCTGTAATCCCGGAAGCAGGAAGTTGTTCATCATCTCATTTTTTCTGGAAACCGGCTGGATAAATTCAGGATGCTCATTAATATAATCGATGAGCTTGTCAGCATATTTGCTCATTTTAAAGAAATATGCTTCCTCTTTTGCCGGCTGGACCTCACGTCCGCAGTCCGGGCATTTGCCGTCTACAAGCTGTGACTCTGTCCAGAAAGATTCACACGGAGTACAGTAAAGTCCCTCGTAGGAACCTTTGTAGATGTCACCTTTATCATATAATTTTTTGAAGATCTTTTTTACCTGTTTCTCATGATCTTCATCCGTTGTACGGACAAAATTATCATAAGAAGTGTTCATCAGATCCCAGATACGTTTTACTTCTCCGGCAACGTTGTCTACATATTCCTTCGGAGTGATACCAGCTTTCTCGGCTTTCTCCTGGATCTTCTGACCATGCTCGTCTGTTCCGGTCTGGAAGTAAACATCATAGCCTTCCTGACGGCGAAATCTTGCAATTGCATCTGCAAGTACGATCTCGTAGGTGTTTCCAATGTGTGGCTTGCCTGATGTGTAGGCAATCGCTGTTGTCATATAAAATTTCCCTTTGCTGCTCATGTGTATTTCCTTCTTTCTTAAATAATTTGCTTATGGATGCGGATTATAACAAAAAAGTCCCGTCCTCTAAAAAGAAGACGAGACGTTATCCCGTGGTACCACTCCCATTTACCGGCATAAAATGCCAGCCTCATTCTGATATCTCACGGACTGCCCGGATACATACTGCCCCGGTGCGCATCTGCTGTAATATCTCCCGCTGTAACAGGCGGACCTGTCGGGACTTATCTGTCATTTTCTAAAACAGTTCAGTCCTGCCACTCCAAAGCCATCTTCCATCTATGTCCGCCCGTTTCCTCTCAGCCTCATTCCGGTTCGACCTTTCATTTTCTGTGATACAGGTTTTCTTATTTAAAGTACCTGACTCACATCACCTTTCCCGGAATTATAGAAACTTCTCTGTAAAGTTCCAACAGATGTACTCTCTTTTTCATGGTGTTTTATTTTTTTACGATTATTTTCAATCTAGCATGGAATGTGTAAAAAGTCAAGCGCCTGACCCTTTTTGTGCGATCACGCAATACCAGTTTACCCGCTCAAATTCCGGCATTGGAAAGTATGCCGGGAAGCATTTTACTTCCATATTACGATATCAAAGTACCTTTAATTGATCCAGAAGAACATCTTTGGAGTTTTCTTAACCATGCCGATTACATCATATCCAATCTCTTTTACAGCATGAAGCGTACCTGGAGAGGAAAACCAGCTGTCAAAGAGAACATATTTCGCAGGGATTACCGCCTTTTTAGCAGTTTCCAAAAGCGAAAGCATGGCGGAGGTTCCTTTTTCCATGGACAGTTTCCTGCGTTTGTATCCAATGGTCCTTTTGTCTACATTTGCAGTTTGATTGATTTTGAGCAACTCAATGATATCAAAACCAGACGGTTTCATGCTATATTTGTGCCAGGTATTATTGGATTTTCAAGGTGCATAGGCACTTATTCAAGTGCGGAGTTTGAGTCACTAATATTTAGCAGAAAATAATTTATTTTTTTTATGGATTATTCCAATAAAGTATGCTATCTTTTAATCGTCTATGGACAAATAAATGTTATAAAAGATCAATAATTTACAAAGGAAGGCAAACCATCATGGAAAAGATCAAAAAGCGTATAGTTAACTTAAAGGTTGCAGGAAAATTAAAAGTATATCGAATGACAGTGCTTGTTATGACATTATTTTTAGTGTTGGTGGCGCTGATCTCGACATTAGTGATCCGTTCAAATATAGAGAAGATCACGGAGGTCTGGTCTCCGTCATTGGAATATCTGCAGGATTTAGAGACAATGACTGCGAAATACAGAATCAAACAGTATCAGCATCTGGTAGAATCAGATGCAGCAGTCATGAACTCCTGCGAAGAAGAAATCCAGAAGCTGGAGAGCCAGATTCAGGATACCGATGCGAAGCTGGATGCAATAATGTCTGCAGACAGCGATGCTCAAAAAGGACGGGATGATTATGAAGTGGCAAGCGCTGCATGGGAAAAATATAGGGCTGCTTCCGATGAAATTTTGAAGTTAAGCCGTGAGGGGAAACAGCAGGAGGCAGCGAAGCTGATGACCGGAGAGGTGTATGAAGAATATAAGTCTTTTACTGAGAAATTAACTTCATTGCGTGATGAGTTCCAGGTAGAATTAGATCGGGCAAATACCATGGCCAAGGTATGCACCATAATCATATTTGTTGTGATCGTGGCAGCGGGTCTTGCGATTGCTGTAGTGACGACACTGATCGGAAGCATCATTACCAATTCCATTACAGAGCCGGTAGAACAGATAGAAGCAGCGGTTGCCAGTCTGCGTAAGGGTGAACTGTCTAACGTAGAAATGCTTACCTATGAGTCTGAGGATGAGTTTGGCGATACCATTAGGAATCTGAAAGAAGCCATGGGTATTCTGGCAGATTATGTCAGGGAGATCTCCGCGGAGGTTAAGGCAATCGCGCAGGGTGACCTGACCAGAAATGGTGATGAGATTACAGATTTCCTGGGAGATTTCTCAGAATTGAAGACATCACTGCTGTATATTCTGAAGCGCTTTAACAGTACCCTGACCGAGATCAGCGATCTGGCAGAACAGGTATCATCGAATTCATCCGAGGTGGAAAATGCATCAAAATCCTTGGCGAACGGTGCAACAGAGCAGGCAGGAGTCATCGAGGAATTGAATGCCACCATTGACACTGTCGTGGATCTGGCTGCAGATACAGCGAAAGAAACGCAGAGCGCATCAGCACGTGTAAAAGCTTCTGCAAACAAAGCGAACGAAGAAAAAGAAAAAATGAATGAGCTGCTCACGGAAATGGAGCACATTACAGAAATCTCCAAAGAGATCGGTAATATTATCACCGATATCGAGACTATTGCATCCCAGACCAATCTGTTATCCCTGAATGCTTCCATAGAAGCTGCCAGAGCAGGAGAAGCAGGAAGAGGCTTTGCAGTGGTTGCGGATCAGATCGGCAAGCTGGCAGCAGACAGTGCAAAGTCTGCTGTAAATACGAGAGATCTGATCGATAAGACCTTAGTGGAAATTGAAAAGGGAAATACGATCACAAGAACAACAGCAGACGCATTCAATCAGATCATTGCAGATATGGAGTCCTTTGCAGAGCTTGCACAGAACACCATGGAGAAAGCCAACTCCCAGGCAGAGTCCTTGGAACAGATCGGTCAGGGAATTGAACAGCTGTCCGGTGTGGTACAGGGCAATGCGGCATCATCAGAAGAGAATACTGCGATCAGTATTAATCTGGCAGAGGGAGCAGCCAAGATGCATGACCGCGTGAATATCTTTAAGTTATTCTAGAAAAATGGCAGGGATAGGGTGAAGTTGTCAAAAGGAAGGTACTTGTTGTGATTAATGATATATTTAATGTGTTTGGAGAGCAGACAGCAGAAATCTTATTTGAGATTATTACAGAATGTACGGATGATTATCTGTATATATTTGATCTGCAGAATAATACCTTTGAGATTTCACAGTCAGCTGTGAAACGGTTTAATATGTCGAAAAATCTTCTGACAGATGCTGCAAATGAAGTTATGAAGGTAGTGTATGAGGAAGACCGCAGGATGCTTACAAAGCATCTTGCGAATATATGCGAAGGAAGAGAAAAGGTACATAATCTTCATTACAGGTGGCTTGATAAAGAAGGTATGCCGGTCTGGATCAACTGCCGTGGTATTGTGATCAATGATCCGCAGGGAAAGGCAGAGTATCTGGTCGGATGTCTGAACGAGACCGGCAACAAGAGAAGAGCTGATAATGTCACAGGACTGCTTGGTGGTCCGGAATTCCTTACTTACCTGTGTTCACAAAAGGCACCTATTTCCAAGGGCTTTTTGATGCATGTAGGAATTGATGATTTCGGAGCGATCAATAGCTCCAGGGGAGCTGATTATGGTAATTATATCCTGAAAAGCGTAGCCGGCTGCATGAAGGATTGCCTTTCGGACAAGCAGAGAATTTACCATCTGGTAGCGGATCAGTATGTGATCGTGGATCTGGATGCTTCTTCTGCGGAAGACGCTGTGGCACTGAAAGAAAAGATCACAGATAAACTTTATAATTTTATAGTAGCCGAAAATTATGAAGCTGTATTTTCCGTTTCTATTGGTGTTATAGATGCAGCAACATTTTGTGAGGGGACTGAAGAATGCCGTAAAAAATTTGAATTTGCTCTGAAACAGGCAAAAAGCATGGGTAAAAACGGATTCTATATTTTCGCCCAGGATGACTATGAGGTCTTTTTACGAAAAGGAAGAATCATAGCAGCACTTCGTAATGCTATTGTAAACAATTACGAAGGCTTTGAGGTCAATTATCAGCCGATTGTGGACTGCCAGTCGGAACAGATCATTGGAGCAGAGGCGCTGATGCGTTTTTCCATGATAACGGAAGAAGGACAGAAGCTTGTTTCACCGATGGAATTTATCCCATTGTTGGAAGAGACCGGATTGATTATTCCCGCCGGAAGATATATTTTGAACGAAGCCGCAGCAATGTGCTGTGAAATGCAGAAATATATTCCGGACTTCCGGATGAATGTAAATGTATCCTATGTTCAGATCCTGCAGGGCAATGTAGAGCGGGATATTCTGGATGTGATTCAAAAGTACACTTTAAAGCCGGAATGTTTATGCGTTGAAATGACAGAAAGCGGATTTATGGATATGACACCAGCATTCTGCAAATTCCGTAAGAGCTTGGACACGAACGGGATCCCCTTCGTGATCGATGATTTTGGAACAGGATATTCGAATCTTCATTGTATACGTGATATGAATCCGAGTTATGTGAAAATGGATAGGGATTTTACTGCCAAGGCGATGAACAGTGCCAGGGATTATGAATTATATAAAAATATCATCCCGATGGTACATAGCATTAACGTCAGGATATGCGCAGAAGGCATCGAGGAAAAGGAATGGCTCTTGAAAATGAAAGAAATGAAGGTTGATTATCTGCAGGGATATTATTTGGGCAGACCATGTGGAAAAGAACAGTTTCTACAACAATATGCCAGAGGCATCAACGTTAAGTAAAGAAGGTAAGGCAGACTCAGTTATGTGGGGCTGCCTTATTTTATGGCCTTATCAGAAAGATGAATTCATAACGGCTTCTTTCAGTTTTTCCAGGTCATTGGCATCAGGGTGAGACAATGCACAGTCAAAATTCTGGATCAATACATCCAGATTCTGCGGATGATCGGGAGCCTCCTTCATTTTCAGGTAGCGTTCCCGGACAGACTGCGGCATTCTGCCCTGACACATATACTCACCGACGATAACATTGCCTGCATCAATGAACTGCTTAACCTGACTCAGGATTTTCCGGAAATAGATATCACTGCCACCAAATATGGTTATAAAAATGGAGACCGTCCGGCAAATCTGTTTTTTATGCGCGTGTCTGCGCCTACACTGCTCCTGCCGACTATTTCTATACTGACGATAAAAATCTCTGTGATATTGGAAACTGGTCTGACACCTTAAAAGTTGTTGCACGGATCAGCGATAAAACAGCAAAAATTACAGGAACCAAAGCAACCGCTGCATCCCTGTCCTTTAAATGGGCAGCCGTTTCCGGTGCATCCGGATATAAAGTTGTATATTATCCAAGTGGTCTTTCCGATCTTTCCAAGGAACTTACCACAAGTACAAATTCCTGTACGATTAAAAACTTAAAAGAAGATGGCTCTTATGCAATCTGCGTTTATGCCTTAAACAGCAATTCTGACTTTACGGCTGTTTCTAATACTTACACAGAAACCTACGCCACAACACTTCCAAAGAAAATACGTGATTTTAAAGTGACAACTGCTTATCCCGGAGATGCCAGCTTTGAATGGAAAGGCATTAATGGTGCCAAAGCATTTCAGTTGCAGATAACAAAAGTTTCTGATTCCAAAAAATTTAAAAAACCGATTGTAAACGAAACAAAATTTTACAGTTACCTTGGAACATATACCAATTCAAAAAAAATCAAAGCAGGCACTTTTTATTCAGCAAGAGTCCGTTCCTATGTCACACTTGCAGGCACTAAGCAAAAAGTTTACAGTCCATGGAGTACCGTCATTACTTTTGGCACCTCGCCTAAAAAGATTACTGCAAAACAGTCCGGCTCAGGAATAAAGATCAACTGGTCAAAAGTTTCCGGTGCTTCCGCATATGAAATATACGTTTCCACAAGCTACGATACGAAAACTTTTACAAAAGTAGACACCGTTAAAAGTAAAAACACCAGCTACACCCTGAAAAAATTTAAAAAGAAAAAGTTGAAAAAAAATACCATGTATTACATCAGTGTCAAGCCGGTCTGCAAAGTCGGAAAGAAAAATTGTTCCACAACCGTTTATGTATCCAATCCTACATCAGTATTTTATAGCAAATAAAAAGCTGACCATGAAATGATTGCAAAAACATCCGGGGCGAAACGGATACTCAAAGATATCTGTTTTGCCCCGGATGTTTAAAATTTATTCACACCGCATGTAATCTATAACTTACTCCACATTTTTCGTTGCGATCACATCCACACCTGTCCCTGCAACATCTTTCACAAGCACATCCCCGATGTGCACCGGAGCAGCAACCTCAACATTTTTCAATGCTTTGACACAGTCAAATATTTTTCCTTTCGGAATATCTTCTTTTGTCTTTACAGAAACCATTGCTTCGCTTCCGCCGGTGATCCTTACTGTAGAGGTAACGATTCTGGTTGGATTTGTCACTTCCTTCCTCGCATAGATATCACCGCGCTTACAGGTATTCCCTGTAACACTGACAACTTCACCGTTCTCCATTTTTACAGTCAGCGGACAGCCCATCGGACAACCGATACAGATTAAATTTTTCTCTTCCATTGATATACCTCCATTTTATTCCTGCTCGATCTTGACTGTGATCGTCTTTAGATCCGGGTACTGCAAAAGCTGCTCTTTTGTCAGTTTGATCTCTTCCATTTCTCCCGGTGCCACGACCGGACGTTTTCTGTGGATGACTCTCTCATCACCAAAATAAGCACTGACATAGCAATTCTTGTATACACTACCCACGCGGAAACGAACCGTAAGCTGCTCATCCATACTGGCAACATTGATAGTTCCCGGAACTGTGTATCTGACTCCTTCGACCGGATTTAAAATAATATCGTTATCTCTTGCTGCTTCCACGCCATTTGCTTTTACATAAACTGCTGCATTTTTTCCGGCTGTCTTTGCCTCTTCAGATACAAAATCCACAAGATCATGTACATGCAGTACATTTCCGCAGGCAAACACACCCGGAATATTCGTTTCAAGACTCTCATTTACTTTTGGTCCTGATGTAACCGGGTTCATGTCAACCCCCATACCTTTGGAAATCTCATTTTCCGGGATCAGTCCAACAGAAAGTAAAAGTGTATCGCAGCTATATTCCTCCTCAGTTCCTGGGATCGGTTTTCCCTTGCTGTCAACCTCAGCCAACGTGATTCCCTCTACACGTTCTTTTCCCTTAATATCCACAACCGTGTGGCTTAACTTTAACGGGATTCCATAGTCATCTAAGCACTGTACGATATTACGTTTCAGCCCACCGGAATATGGCATTAATTCTGCCACAACCTTAACCTTTGCGCCCTCAAGTGTCATTCTTCTTGCCATGATCAGACCGATATCGCCGGAACCCAAAATGACAACTTCACGTCCAGGCATAAACCCTTCGATGTTTACCAGACGCTGTGCCGTTCCTGCAGAATAAATTCCTGCCGGTCTGTATCCCGGAATATTTAACGCTCCACGAGGTCTCTCGCGGCATCCCATTGCAAGAATAACTGCTTTTGCCTGAATTTCAAACAGACCGTCTTCGCGGTTCATTGCAGTAACTACTTTTTCATGGCTGATATCCATGACCATGGTATTTAATTTATATTCAATTCCAAGTTCCTTTACCTGCGAGATAAATCTTCCCGCATATTCCGGACCTGTCAGTTCTTCCTTAAATGTATGCAGACCAAAACCATTGTGGATACACTGGTTTAAAATACCGCCTAATTCTTTGTCTCTCTCTAAAATCAATATGTCATCAATTCCGTTATTTTTTGCAGAAACAGCAGCCGCAAGCCCTGCCGGTCCACCTCCGATGATTACGATATCATATGTTTTCATGCTCTGGCTCCTCCCTCTTACAATCTGTCCTTGTTGGTTCCGACAATAATTTTTGAATTTCCGCCTGATTTTGTGATCTCAGACTGACTCACACCGCGCTCTCTTGCTAAGATCTCCATTGTTCTCGGCGAGCAGAATCCCGCCTGACAGCGTCCCATTCCGGCTCTTGTGCGGCGTTTGACACCATCTAGTGATTTTGCACCGAGCGGGCGTCTGATGGCATCAATAATTTCTCCCTCGGTGATCATCTCACAGCGGCAGATAATATTGCCATACTCCGGTTTTTCCTTAATTAAGGCCACTCTTTCTTCTTTGCTTAAAGTATTTGGATTTAAGATGCCTTTGCGCGTTGCGATAAAATCTTTCTTTTCTTCCAAATGCATTTTTTCTTTTAACAGACCTGCAACCATTTCTCCGATCGCCGGACTGCTCGTAAGCCCAGGTGACTCGATTCCGGCACAGTCGATAAAGCCTTTTGCATCTTCTGCCTCTTCAATGATAAACTCATGACCATCTTCATGTGCACGAAGTCCGGCAAAAGAAGTGATAACCTGACGCATCGGAATATTTTTTACATTCAGATTCGCCCCGGCGATAACCTGATCTAAGCCTTCTCTTGTCGTGTTCGTTCCTTCTTTGTCCTCAATATCAATCGCAGTAGGTCCTAATAACAGGTTTCCATGTACCGTCGGCGTGATCAGAATACCTTTTCCATATTTACCTGGAAGTGCAAAGATCGTGTGGCTCACATGGTTTCCGGCACTCTTGTCAAGCAGGCAGTAATCGCCGCGTCTTGGTGTAATATGGATTTTCTTTTCACTGACCATATTGTGAAATTTATCCGCATAAACACCTGCCGCATTGACGACATATTTTGTTTCAAACACGCCCTGATTCGTATGGACCTCCCAGATCTCTCCTGTTTTTTTCAGATCTGTTACTTCCGTATCAAACTTAAATTCCACACCGTTTGCATTTGCATTCTCAGCCAGTGCTATATTTAAATGAAATGGGCAGACAATCCCGGCACTCGGCGCATATAAAGCCGCATAGATATCATCCGAAAGATTTGGCTCCATTTCATGTACTTCCTCTTTCAATAAAATGCGCAGTCCCGGCACACCGTTTGCCACACCGCGGTCATAAAGTGCCTTCAGATTTGACATATCCTCCTCGTCCTTGCAGACAACCAGAGAACCTATCCGCTTAAACGGAAAATCAAGATCTTTGGAAAGCTGCTCCATCAAGGCATTTCCCCGTACATTTAATTTTGCCATCAGGGAACCTTCTTTTGCATCATATCCCGCATGTACGATTGCACTGTTTGCCTTGGATGTGCCGCAGCAGACATCTTCCTCTTTCTCTATCACACATACTTTTGCATTATAACGCGACAATTCTCTCGCCGCTGCTGCGCCGGATACACCGGCTCCGATGATAATTACGTCATACATTTTCCATCTCTCCTTTTTTACTTTGTTCTTCTGGTATCTAACCCGGAGGGCTTTTTCATTCATAAGATGTAATCTCCTATGAATAAAAAAGCCTGACAAGTAAGCGCACCCATGCTGTTGCGATTATCCTGTCAGGCTCTCTTCTCTCTTGCCCCTCAACAATAGATTGCAGGTTCCACATGCACATCTACTGTCATAAATATAAAATTGTCATATAAAGTTACTTATCGCATGACAAACATACGGTCTACCATGGAATTGCTCCATATAGCAGTACTGCAGCAATTGCTCCGATCACCGGTCCCACCAGCGGAACAACTGCATATCCCCAGTTGGATGTTCCTTTTCCCTTAATCGGAAGAACGGCATGTGCAAGACGCGGTCCGATATCTCTTGCCGGATTGATCGCATATCCGGTCAGTCCACCAAGTGACATACCGATCGATACAATGATTCCAAATACAAGAAACTTTCCAAGTCCATCGGTAAGTCCCGGCACATTTGCCATACCCTTGATCGCAAATACAAGGATAAACGTTCCAACTGCCTCACTGAAAATATTCTGTCCCATGTTCGGAATAGAAGGCGCTGTACAGAACACCCCAAGTTTTGTCGCCTGATCCTCTGTTGCATCAAACTGTCCTTTAAACAAAAGATATACGATCACCGCTCCAACAAACGCTCCTGCAAACTGTGCAATGATATATCCCGGAACCATTGCCCAGTCAAAACTTCCGTCAACTGCAAGTGCTAACGTCAGCGCCGGATTAAACGATGCTCCCGATGCTGCTCCGAAAATAAATGCCGGCAGCATAACCGCAAGTCCCCATGCAAATGTGATCTGGACAGTTCCTCCACCCTTCATGCCAGATTTGTTGAGATTTACGTTTGCAACAACTCCATCACCTAAGATGATCAGAATCATAGTTCCCAAAAACTCTGCTATATATGGTAACATACTATCCCCCCTTATTCAATTAACTTTACCAATACATTACAATCTTTACCTTCCCTATACAAAACCTTCTTTTTAATCTTCCTTTGCCCAGCCGTATGCATATTTGACTGCTTTGTTCCAGCCTTTGATCATTTCTTCTCTCTTTGCGGCATCGATCTGCGGCTCAAATGTCTTGTCGATTGCCCAGTTTTTAATAACATCCTCTTTACTTGACCAGTAACCGACTGCCAGACCAGCAAGATATGCAGCGCCCATCGCTGTTGTCTCTACACATTGCGGACGATTTACCGGCGCATCAATAATGTTCGCCTGTGTCTGCATCAGGAAATCATTCGCACTTGCTCCACCGTCAACTTTCAAAGCGGTAAGATCAATTCCGGAATCTGCTTTCATGGCAACCAGAACATCATTCACCTGATATGCCAGAGATTCCAATGTTGCACGGATAATGTGATATTTATTGACGCCACGGGTAATACCTACGATCGTACCTCTTGCATACTGATCCCAGTGAGGTGCACCAAGACCGGTAAATGCCGGAACTACATAACAGCCGTTCGTATCTTTTACTTTCTTTGCCATGTATTCAGAATCAGGTGCAGAATCAATGACTCTTAATTCATCTCTTAACCACTGGATCGCAGCCCCCGCCACGAAAATAGAGCCTTCCAGTGCGTAATTAACTTTTCCATCCAGCCCCCATGCAATCGTAGTTACCAGACCATTCTTGGAAAATACCGGTTTTTCGCCTGTGTTCATTAAAAGGAAACATCCGGTTCCATATGTATTCTTTGCCTCTCCTGCGTTAAAACAGGTCTGACCAAACAATGCTGACTGCTGGTCTCCGGCAGCACCTGCGATCGGGATCGGTCCACCAAGGTAAGAAGGATCTGCCTCCCCGTAAATACAGCTTGACGGTTTCGGCTCCGGCAGCATACATTTTGGAATATTTAACTCTGCTAAAATCTCATCATCCCACTGAAGAGTGTTGATATTAAATAACATTGTTCTGGATGCATTGGAATAATCGGTCACATGAACAGCGCCTTTTGTCAGTTTCCAGATCAGCCAGGTTTCTACCGTTCCGAATAATAATTCACCCTTTTCGGCTCTCTCTCTTGCACCCGGTACATTGTCAAGCAGCCATTTTACCTTCGTGCCTGAAAAATATGCATCAATGACAAGACCTGTTTTTTCCCTGAATTTATCGGTAAGTCCTTTTTCTTTTAAGGTATCGCAATATTCTGAAGTTCTTCGGCACTGCCATACGATCGCATGATGGATCGGCTCTCCTGTTTCCTTATCCCAGACGATCGTTGTCTCTCTCTGGTTGGTAATACCGATTGCTGCAATATCCTCTGCTGTCGCATTGATCATGTTCATCGCCTCAACTGCAACACCGAGCATACTTGCCCAGATTTCATCTGCATCATGTTCCACCCAGCCCGGCTGTGGGAAGTACTGTGTAAATTCCCTCTGTGCCACGCTGCACATCTCACCTTTCTCGTTGAACAGGATACATCTGTTGCTTGTGGTTCCAGCATCCAGTGCCATTACATATTTTGCCATACTTTTTCCTCCTCTTTCTTTTGGCTTTATTTAATATTTAAACTGCTCCCCCCAGAGCATTATAAATATTCGTAAAATTGATTGTTCTTTTTTTCTATTGAAATATATTATTTTTTACCTTACATATTCCAGACTTTATGGTTTGTGGATGATACCGCCATCGCACCCGCTGACAATGCTCCCATCACGTCTTCTTTATCTGTGATCAGCCCTCCCGCAATAATGGGTACTTTTACCGAATGACTGATCTGTGCAATGATCTTTGGCATTACTCCCGGAAGTACCTCGATAAAATCTGGTTTTATCATGTGCTGTTGCTGCCTGATATTTTCAAATGCCATCGAATCCAGTAAAAATACACGAAGTACTGTATACATAGACATTTCTTTTGCTTTTTTGATCAGTGACGGCTTCGTGGAAATAATTCCATCCGCTTCGGTCTGTTCTTTAATAAATTCAACTGCAATCTCCTTTGGACTTAAACCACTGATGAGATCCATATGCACCATTGCAATCTTACCTGCATCCCTGATCGTCTTTACAATTGATCCAATAGAACAGACATCTCCAAATAAAATAAATATGACTCTGATATCATCATGCTTACAGCATTCTGTCACATCTTCCATATTTTTTACCGCTGCAATGATGGGATTATCCACTACTGCTTCATAAAAATTCTGATTCATGCTTTCCCCTTCCCAGACACCTTTTTCCTAATTCATATGTATACAACTAATGGTCACCTCATGACGTTTTTTCATTGCAGTTTTAATATAACATAAAAAAGAGCGACAATACCAACGGCTTCATCGGCCGTTCTATTCGCTCTCCTGTCATAGCTCTCTTATTAAACTGACTGCATCATATCATAATACACAATGCAATGCAATACTTTCTTGATGCTTTTTATCATTTTTGTTTGTGTTTTACAGTTTTATTCGTTTTATTTTATATATAATGCATAATTCCGTTTCTTTATCCAGAGCCTCTTTGTTATATTTTTATCAATATATAACATTTCGTTTCATTCTATCTAAAAATCATCCAAATCAAACTTTTTACCTGTCATTTTATCCGATCTGTTATGATGCTCCGTCCATACTGTTTAACTTTTCCTCACATGCCTGCGCCGTGCGTGCTCCCATGCCTAAATCCATACCAAAGATTCCATATTCGTCTCCTGCGGAAAGTCCGACGATCTTACTACGCCGCCAGCACTCCAAGCACTGCCTCCGCCAGCTTTTTGTGACCTTCCTTATTCAGATGTTCTCTGTCCTCTTTACTCGGCTCTGCCACATCGGATGCTGCAAGGAAATCACAGTCATATTTTTCTGCAACTTTCTGATAAACTGCTTTCAGTCCCTTCGATACCTCCACGGACTTTTCATTAAACTCCGGATCATATCCCGGCTCCCAGACACCTTCCCCAAGCTGTATCGGGGAGATCAGTAAAATCCGGATATTCTGATCTGCCTTACGTATCTGCTCCACCAGACGTTCCACACCAAGACCGATCACCTCTGCTGAGGCATTGTAAAATGTCTTGCAGTCATTCGTTCCAAGCATCAAAACGACACGATCCACCGGTGCATGACTCTCTAAAAGAGTTGGCAGCAATGCAGCTCCTTTTCTTCCCTCACGCAGCTCATCCTCAAAAACCGTTGTCCTGCCGCACAATCCTTCCTCAATGATGCGGTAGCCTTTCCCATACAGCTCCTGCTCGATCAGTCCCGTCCATCTTGTATCTCTATCGTAACGTTTTTTCGTTCCAGGAATCAAACCATAAGTATTAGAATCTCCAAAGCATAATATTTCTTTCATAGTAATCTCCCTTGCTTGTGAAAAATGTATTTTTCACACTATCCTTTTCTGTTCTGTCTTTTATCTGAAGTATTGTATATTTTTGTTTTCTTATTTCCTACTATATTAATATGAATACTATGTTTTGTCAACAAAAAAATATGGTGACAGAAAACCCTGTCCTTAACAGGACAGGGTTACAAATCCAATATTTATAAGGCAGATCAATGCAAGCAGTGTCACCGCCAGCTTTCCACCTGTCTGCTTTAATTTTTCTTCCACAGCATCTTCCATACGGTAAATGCAAAACATTGTCACAAACAGCAATATAAAATACAGGGTAATATAAACACGCTCACCGGAAACATAGATCGTCGCCATAAATCCAAGGATCATGCCTGCACCAAATCCGCATCCCAACATAAGAAGCGCGTAAATATACTCTATCGGCTGCTCTCCCAGGATGATCCACAATGCATAGAGCATTGCCGCCACTGTGACTGCAAGATACACCATCGGAAGCCAGGTAGAAAGCGTGCTCCAGCTCCATTCTGTGATCTCCTGCGGCATGACAAACAGACCTGATAATCCCGGATAAGCAGTACGCATTGCCGTCTGCCCGAATAAAATCAAGACCGGTAACGCAGAAATAATGGTCTTTTTATAGTCATCCGTTTTTACATAGACAAGCATTGCAAGCACCAATACAACTGTCAGAAATACGGCATCGCAGTTTGCTATAAACACACGCTCAATACTGAGCAGACCAAGATACAGTTTATCTCCAAATCCATATGTCTCAAAAATTGGAAGATCTGCAATGCTGACCGCATTTCTTCCGGCATTTCCCGGACAGAGCAGGATTGAGATCAGTGTTATGATATTAACAAGTACCATTCCTGCCAGATACAGATTATTGCTGTGTATCACTTTTTTGTCTGTCAGCGTGCTTCCAGCAGAATCCTGCACCAAAGGCGTCTTTTTAGATTTCCCACAAATCAGATAAATGCCATACAATATAAAAACCACAAACAGGATCACCGCTACCTGCTCATGACTGCTTGCGATCACACAGACAAGTACCCCTGCAATGCCTTCCACAATATTGATTTTCTTATGTACCAGCATTTTTTTCAGCAAAAATCCAACAAAGAACATTCCCCAGACCGGCCAGAAATAATTTACCGTTGTGGTAATCCAGCCTGCCGTTCCCATATCATGAAACGGATATAAAAGAACCGCCGCTGCCGCACACCAGTCCATCAGTTTTCCGCCATCAAATATTTTTGAGATTAATACTGGAAACGAAATAAAAAGCGTCAGATCAATGAGTCTCCACAAAATTGGATACTTTATGATCCAGACAAGAAGAAACTCTATCACAAACCGGGATGTCCACGTCTCATAACGCTGTATCAGATAATCCCACAATCCAAGCTCTGACGTTGCCTGCGAAAAAAATACATCATCTCCCGCCATCGGACGGATCCTCAGATGATAAATAATCCCCACAAAAGCCACAATGAAAAAAGGCATTAACTGACGCAGATCTGCCCGGGCTTTATTCTGATTTTCCACGCATCCGGCTCCTATTCCTCAAATATATCGTCCATTTTTGTTCCGCAGCTACTGCAGAATGCTGCTCCCTGTGGCATTTTGGCACCACATTTCGGACATTCCACGGCTCCCTGAAGTTTAAATATTTCTGCGCGCATGCGCTCAATCTCTCCAAGCGCCTCCGTGATCAGGAAAAAGTGCTCCTGTTCCGGTGTCTTTTCTTCGCTTTCTGCGCTCTCTTCATCCTTGTGTTTCTCATAATATGCTTTTCCAAGTTCCGCATACTGTTTTTCCACAAAATCTTCTTTGGATCTGATATCCATCTTTAACTTTGCGATCCCGGATACATCCTTCGCTTTCTGACCAACATCCTTACCTGCACTCACGATTGTCTCGCTTAACTTATCAAAAAACTCCATACTGTACTACCTCCCTGAATTGGTTTCCTGATTGTTTCTATACTACGCAGTACCTGTTTTGACACTGCTCATTGCTTACGCACATTATACTCTTTTCCTAATATATCTTCAATAAATAAGGTCTTAACTTTATATAAAATGGGGTTAATCGCTGCTGATTACACAGTACGATTGATATGAGATGCCCGTTCAAATGTTGTGTCGCAGGCTTATGAGTGGCATCCCTCGCAAAGCCGGAGTAATTTTTGTTCCGTTGTACGAAAATAAGGCAATCTAAATGTGCCTGATGTAGGTTTTCTCGGAGTGACGTGACCGGCAGACCAAGATTTTCTAATTTTCTCCCAAAGTCACCAAAATCTGCTCCGGCTTTTGTCAATGAATGTTTCGTTAAAAAAATATTACCTTATGCAGTCCATACTTTTTTTACCAGACAATCTAATAATATCAGTATGATTGCGCACAAAATTATATATGTGGAATTTAATGGTGTTATACAACCGATGATTACCATTATACTTGATATAAATAACACTGCATTATGTATTTTCTTATGTCTTGAACAATCAATCTTTTTCCATATATAGCATGCAATAAGATATACTATAATTAAAATTATGATTCTATCCATTATTTCACTCCTGAATACATATCTTCTTTACGTCTAATACTGGTATATTTAATTCCTCATTGTAACACTTATGCAATTGTTCCTGTAACATATGCTACAGAAATAGACACACCTTCGGAATAAGTATATGTGTCCTCCGGCATTAAACAATATACTGTCTCCGCCGGAGCATATATATCAATTTTTTCTCCATATCCAGAAAACTCATATATTTTACCATTTATCCCCAAACCTCCTACACATATAACATTGGGTAACTCAAAACAACCTGGATACACATGTTATTCATCTACATTAGAACTATTTTTCCCACCTGAGCAAACAAAAATTGCATCTGAACATTCTTTCATTATTGTATATAATTTTTCACTATATACTTCCATATCCCAACTACAATTAAAAAGACGAATTCCCTTATTATATCCATATTTAATTGCATTAACCACATCATCAACTTGATTATTAGAAATTTCTTGATCGTTATGATATATTACACTTTGTAAATCAGAAGATGTAATATCTATACCATTATCTATAATTCCCACAATAATGTTTTCATTTCCATATGTTTCCTTCCAAACATCTTCTATATGTATTTTATTTTTTCAATATTCAGTCTGTTCGCATCCTGCAGTCTGTATAAATAATGAAGCAAAAATTATATTTGCATCCTTTCGCTGGTGTTCCATCTGCTAATGCTTGTTTACTTCCTTTTGATGTTTTAGCCCATTTAAACGATGGTAGTGTTCCTAGCATATTATAATACGTTATGCTTTTTGAATTTGTACTATAGGCAAAACCTCCACTCCATGCAACACCAATTGTGTCTGTATAACTCCAAGGATAATAACACTTTAGCCAATTAAATGATTCTGTAACTTTATATTTAGAATTTTTTCGCTTTCCATCTTTATATGTTGATTGATTGAATACTGTTTGTGAAAAACTTAGTTTTGAAGTAGCAATTGATGAGAGCGATTTAATTTTTTAAACTGTCAAAACAGAATTATACTCTTTTCCCTGTATTTCTTCAATAAACACCTTTTTCATCTTATACATTATCTTTCTTATCTCGTACAGATATATATCAGATATCCTGCATAACATGCAAGCAGCACCACACCTTCTTTTTTCTCTATATGAAGCCTGCTCCATGCAAACACCCATACAAGAATGCTTACCAGCACCAGAAGTATACTGTCCACCACATTTTCCATAATAAACGCTACCGGACTTATCGTTGCTGTCACTCCCAGAATAAACAGAATATTAAAAATATTTGATCCGATCACATTTCCAAATGCCATATCAACTTCATTTTTTCTTGCAGCTACCACAGAGGTGACGAATTCCGGCAGGCTGGTTCCCATTGCAACGATCGTAAGTCCAATCAGATTCTGGCTTAACCCGGCTTTTACGGCAATCGCTGACGCACCATCTACAACAAAATCCCCGCCAAATTTAATAGCCACTGCACCACCCACAATATATAATGCACATTTCCATGCAGGATAAATTTTATATTCACCGGAAGGATCTTCTGCTTCTGCCGATGCCGCATGCGCTTTTAATGCTGACCGTACCATCCATACCAAAAATCCAATAAAAAGAAGTAACAATATCACACCATCTGTTCTTCCTATCTCCATGCCGGAAATTCCCAGAACAAACAAAAGCACCGCGCACAGAACAGAAACTGGTATTTCTTTTTTTAATGTATCTTTCTGTACGATCAACGGTGCAAATAATGCACATGCCCCGCATACAAACATTAAATTAAAAAGGTTAGAACCTATCACATTGCTGACTGCTAATGCATTGTTACCGGCAACGGAAGCTGTTACACTGACAGCAAGTTCCGGCAGGCTCGTCCCCATTGCAACGATCGTGAGTCCGACAATCATAGACGGAATCCGCAGCGCCCTTGCAACGGAAGAACTTCCCTCAACAAAAAAATCTGCACCTTTGATCAATAAAACAAATCCCACCATCAATAAAGCTATTGACTGCATCATCGCCACCATACACATTTCCTCCTTCGTTTTTCCTGTTATTTATATCCTGTTATTTATAAAATTCCCAGATGTGTCAAAAGGATTCTGACACCGAGCAATACTAAGATCAGTCCGCCGGCAAACTCTGCTTTCTTTTCGTACTTGTTTCCAAAAAAGTTTCCAACATAAACCCCGCCAATCGAGATACAAAAGGTGGTGATTCCAATGATCGTGATTGCCTCCACGATCGGATAGTCCAGAAATGCAAATGTGATCCCGACTGCAAGTGCATCAATACTTGTCGCAACTGCAAGCACAAACATCTCTTTGAGATCGAGTGGCGCATCCAGTTCTTTTACCTCATCCTCTTCCTGATCCGGTTTTATGGATTCGATGATCATTTTACCACCGATCACTCCAAGAAGTATAAATGCGATCCAATGGTCAATGCTTGTGATATATTTTTCAAACTGACTTCCCAAAAGCCATCCGATAAGAGGCATCAATGCCTGAAAACCTCCAAAAAATAATCCGATCACAAGTGCCTGTTTCTTGTTGACCTTACGCATCCCAAGTCCTTTGCAGATCGACACTGCAAATGCATCCATGGACAGCCCGACGCCCATCAGGAACAATTCAATAAAAATAGCCATCTTTTTTTACCCGCTTTCTTTTTGTATCAGACATTTTCCGTGATGTTTCCTCAGTTATTTTGTACTGTATGCGTCATTCCTGCAGTGATTTCCAATTTCTGACATACTTTAAATGATAATATTTCTCAAATAAATACGACAAAAAAGAGACTCCACGTATATTCCTGTACCGGATATCCTCGCAGATATCCCTACAAAAATATACATGAGTCTCATTCTTTAAGATTTGCCAGGTTCTTTTCGTGTGTGCCCACCAAAAGAAACCGGTATGTTGACAAACCACGCGATCACGCGAACTACTCCCTCACGGTTTCACAGACTGCTTTCCTTCAAAACAGCCTGTGCTCATCATAAGTTTTTCACTTATGCCAAACGCTGTTTTCACATCATATCTTATACACCATGATTTGTCAATGAATGTTTCGTTAAAAAAACATTACACCGCTGCAAGCGCGATTCCAAGGAACACATAAAACAACAGCAGTGCAAGAAGTGACAGCAATCCTGTCTGCACCCAGTGCGCGAGGAAATCATTGTGCGCACGCTCCATGATCCTGCCGGTGCTCTCCGCATAGATCATCTTTCCAACATAATCATTTTGCGGAAACACTTCTGCAAAGGTGTCCGGACCGCTCCCTTTTAAGATATAATGTTTTAACATTGGGAGTATCCTTGACCAGATGTAAAGGCGGCCGCTTCCTAAATATTCCAGTCCGTGGAAATTAGCATGCGGTATTTCCACCATCTCATCCGCTTTTCCCCATTCTGTCTCATAATAATATCCCGCAGCAAGTTTTGAAAATTCCAGTGTATAATCATCCAGCCAAAATATTAATTCTTCTTTTGCATCCATCTGTATTGCATTTGCTATCCTCCCCCCAATGCGTTTTTGATGCACTGAGGGGATTAGTTTTTCCCAGGCGGTCATCCTCCGTATCGTCATCTTCGTAGTCTACATCAGAAAATGCCACCAATTCCTCGTTTTCGTCCTCGTCGTCTGTATTATCAGAAGCAACAGAAGCGATTTCCGGGTATTCGATTTCATCGTCCTGCACACCAAACAGAACCACATGAGCGTTGACTCCGTCCCAGATAACCTTACGCACGATGGTGCGGATGGCTGCTCGTTTCTGCTCAACTGTCATTTCGTCAATACCATCCTTGAAGACAGTCAGCAGCTGACGCATCAAGTCAAACTCAATATCGCTGAGAGCATGCTGTGTGGTCAGACCCTCCAGCTCCTGAATACGTTTTTCAAGGGACTGGTATTCCTCGTTCAACTGCTCAATTCGTTTGGTTACATGCGCCTTGGCAGGGCTGTCACCCATATCTACAAGGGCGTCTACCAGAGAATTGATTTTCTTCTCGGTTTCTGCCTTTTCCTTTCTCATTTCATCAAGTCGCTGCTCATAGTCCATGCGATTGCCGGTATAGAATCTACGGCTCTGTTCCAACTGTGCAATGAAAGTATCCTTATCCTCCGCAAGCATTTTAATCTGCTCGACCACAGCCATATCCAATGTATTGCCATTGGCATTCTTGCTGTTGCATACAGACCTCTGACTGCGTTCCTTCATTTTGCATACATAGGTATAAATTACTTTTCCATCCGCAGTTTTGCGCTTGCTCATTTTCGGATACATACGCTCACCGCAGCTACAGAATAGCAAGCCAGTCAGAAGCGCTTCATTACTGCGTGGCTTCCTAAAGGATTTGGATTTATTGCGTTCCAAAGATTCTTGAATCTGTACCCACGCTTTACCCGGAATCAGCCCCGGATGCTTGCCAACAGATACAATCCATTCACTTGCAGGAAGGTACTTTGTTGCTCTGCCTTTTTCCTGATCGGTACGGTTGTAAGCCATAATACCATGCTTGTTGTCAAAGGCATCTTTGTCTGAAAACAAGTCCGTATCATGCTGAGTAAAGAATTGATAGGCATCTTCATCCGCAATGCTGCGGAAGAAATCGTCTTAAATGAATTGATATATTGTTAAAAATGAAGACCATCACTGGTTCTCTATTTGAGAACCCGTGATGGTCTTTATCTTAATGCGAATTTAATGCCATAACCAGCACGCTAATGCCCATTTTATGGTTGAAATGCAATAATACAATTAAGAAAACGAACGTTGGAGGTGTTGAGATGGGGAAACTGGAACGTAAATTATCCTCCTCACAGATGATCATTCTTGGTTTTGCCGCTGTCATATTGTTGGGTGCGCTGCTTCTGATGTTGCCGGTATCCAGTAAAGGTGGAGAGATTACACCGTTTCTGGATTGTCTGCTGACATCGACTTCGGCGGTTTGTGTGACCGGACTTGTGGTTTATGATACGGCGGCACATTGGACAGTGTTTGGGCAGGCAATCATTATTGTGTTAATTCAAATCGGCGGCATGGGCGTTATCACAGTAGCTGCTGCGATTACAATGGCAGCAGGAAAGAAAATCTCCTTGATGCAAAGAAGCACAATGCAGGATGCAATTTCCGCACCGCAGGTTGGCGGCATTGTCCGATTCACTGGTTTCATCTTGAAAGGCATCGTAATTATTGAGCTTTTGGGCGCAGCGATCATGGCTCCTGTGTTCATCAGGGATTACGGATTTGGCGAAGGTCTTTGGATGGCAGTATTTCACTCTATCTCAGCCTTCTGTAATGCCGGTTTTGACATTGTAAATGATGGTATTCTGTTTAATTCTTTGATGGGATATGCTGCAAATCCAATTATCAATCTGGCAATCATGCTACTGATTATCATCGGCGGACTTGGATTTTTGACTTGGAGAGATATTTGCACCAACGGCATCCACATAAAGCGATACCGTATGCAAAGCAAAGTTATCCTTACTGTTACCTCAGGATTGATACTGATTCCAACGGTCTACTTCTTCTTTTTCGAACTGGCACATCTTCCGTTTGCAGAACGCTTTTGGGGAGCCTTGTTCCAAGCTGTTACGCCGAGAACAGCAGGCTTTAACACCGTGGACTTGAATGCAATGAGCGAAACTGGACAGATGATTACATCATTGTTGATGATCATCGGCGGTGCGCCCGGTTCTACGGCAGGAGGTATGAAAGTTACTACCTTTGCAGTAATGATATCTGTCGCAGCGGCAGTCTTTCAAAAACGTCAGAATGGTTGTTTCTTCGGGCGACGCATCGATGATGATACCGTAAAAAATGCGGCAACGGTGTTCTTTATGTATATTTCGTTATTTCTTCTTGGTGGCATAGCAATCAGTAAACTGGAAAATCTTCCGCTTGTAACTTGCCTGTATGAAAGTGCATCGGCGGTTGGCACAGTCGGTTTGACACTGGGTATCACACCGGAACTTGGGGCTATAAGCAAACTGATTCTGATTGCACAGATGTATATCGGCAGAGTTGGTGGGCTGACGCTGATCTTCGCTACACTGCCGGCAACAAAAAACACATTATCAAAACTCCCTGTCGAGAAAATCTCGGTAGGTTAAGAACAAGGAGGTTCTGTTATGAAATCGATATTATTGATTGGTCTTGGACGATTTGGCAAGTTTATTGCTATGAAGCTGCACACTATGGGACATCAGGTTATGGCAGTAGATACCAGTGAGGAACGTGTAAATGCACTGCTTCCTTATGTTACAAATGCACAGATTGGGGACAGCACCAATGAAGAATTCCTCGCTTCTCTGGGTATTGGCAATTACGATTCCTGTATTGTTGCCATTGGAGATAACTTCCAAAACTCTTTGGAAACCGCTTATCTGCTGAAAGAATTGGGCGCTAAAAAGGTTATTGCCCGTGCATCTCGTGAGATACAGGAAAAGTTTCTGCTACGTAATGGCGCAGATGAAGTGGTCTACCCTGAAAAGCAGTTGGCTGCATGGACAGCAGTCCGTTGTTCCTCTGAGAATATCTTGGAGTACATTGAACTGGATAACGAATACGCTATTTTCGAATTGGAAATCCCACTTGAGTGGAACGGAAAAACCATTGTACAGTTAGACATTCGTAAAAAGTTTGGCATCAACATCCTTGGTATCCGTGAGAACGGAAGATTAAATATGAGCATTACGCCGGATACCGTGCTTGGTCGAAATAAATCGATTCTTGTGTTAGGACAGGAAAAAGCCGTCCACAAGTGCTTCCGCATATAATCAATCCTTTTTTAATCAGGCTAAGGAGGTGTTCTTGATGAAGGATCTGTTTTTAATACTAATTCTGTTGGCAACTTTTGCATTTGGATACTATGTTGTTGCAAGATTCGGAGATTTCATTGAAGAAAACCAACGCCTAATCGCCGAAGGTAACCGAAATAGCCAATGCAAGATTCATATTGCAGCAGAAAACCCGATTCTGTTAAATTTCATTGCATCTGCATTAGAGAGCTGTTCTGAATCTGCTCCTCATATTGAGTTCTTTCTCAGTAGCGGACAAATCAATCATCTCTTAGATAAGCTAATAAATGAACGTATCGACATTCTTCTTCTGGCAGATGACAGCACAGAACCTTTGGGGCAACAATATGCTTCTGTTCGGATTCCATACGAAAAGACAAAGATGCTGGTAACCACGCTTGGTCTAACGGTTGAAAATTTGGATGAGGAAAAATGGATTCGTGTTGTTTGGAAAAAGAGTTTGAAATCCAAAAATCGTGACCGAGTAATTACAGCATTGGAAATGGAACATTGTAGACTAAAATGCGGATATGCTGACTATTTAGACTGATCGTTCACATTTTCGAGGTAGAAATCAGGACTTTTGTATGGTAGAATCTATTACAAAATTGGAGGTGAGGATCATGAACAAACTAAATAACATTAACAGCAAGCAGGATCATATCCTCGCCTGTCTGTCATCGGCACCGTCCAATGCAAAGATCATTCGTACCGCCGCAAGAATGGCAAAAGCCTTTGACAGTCAGTTTACAGCATTATTCGTTGAAACACCGGATTTTGCAGTGGCTACCGACGAAAACAAAAAGCGATTAGAGGAAAACCGCAAGTTGGCTGAACAGCTTGGAGCGACTATCGAAACGGTATATGGCGACGATGTTCCGTACCAAATTGCAGAGTTTGCCCGCATCTCCGGTATTACTCGAATTGTTTTGGGCCAAAGCTCCGCTATCCAAAAGCATCTGTTTGGAAAGCCGACATTAACACAACTTCTGTTGTCCTATGTACCAGAGCTGGATATTCATATCATTCCAGATAAAGCAGCAGATACGACCTATCATCCCAAAAAGGCGAGGAAATACCATCACGAGCAAATCATAAAAAACACTGTAAAGAGCGCTCTGATTCTGTTTGCGGCAACATTACTCAGTTTGTTGTTTCACGAGATAGGCTTTACCGATGCAAATATTATAATGGTGTATATTCTTGGTGTGTTGTTGACATCTATTGCCACATCCCATCAGATATACAGCTTGATTTCATCCATAGTCAGTGTATTTATCTTTAATTATCTGTTTACAGCACCTCGATTCTCGCTCGCAGCTTACGGTACCGGTTATCCGGTAACATTCGTAGTTATGTTTTTAACGGCGTACATCACAGGTACATTTGCCATTCGATATAAAGAACAGGCACGACAATCAGAGAAAATCGCCAAACGAACAAAGGTACTTTTTGATACAGATCAGCTTTTGTCTAAGGCAGAAAACAAATTAGCCATTCTGCAAACTGCCGGACAGCAGATCAACAAGCTGCTCGGACGAAGTATAGTCATTTTTGACCACGAAGGTGGACGATTATCTGAGCCGATACGTTTCATTTCGGATGAACAGCGCTTTTACGATGAAGAAACAGAACTTGCGATTGCAGAGTGGGTTCTTCAGAACAATCATAATGCCGGAGCTACAACAAAGAACTTCCCAGATGCACAGTATCTGTATTTTGCTGTTCGTGTCAATGAACGAATATATGGTGTCGTGGGAATTGATGCAATGGCAGGTGCTTTGGATGCATCAGAGCAGGGCATCCTTTTGTCTATTCTCGGTGAAACAGCGCTTGCACTGGAAAATGAGAAGAATATCAGGGAAAAAGAAGCTGCAGCAATTCTGGCAGAGAGTGAACAACTTAGAGCTAATCTGCTGCGAACCATCTCCCATGACTTACGCACTCCGCTGACAACGATTTCCGGTAATGCAGGCAATCTTTTACACAACAGTCATAGCTTTGATGATGAAACCAAACAGCAGATTTATGCAGATATTTACGATGACTCCATGTGGTTGACCAACCTGGTGGAAAATCTTTTGTACTCTACTCGTATCGAAGAAGGTCGCATGATGCTGAAAACCTCTCCAGAGCTGGTTTCTGAAATCATCGAGGAAGCGATGCAGCATATCCGCCCCAATGCAAAAAAGCATTCCATCACTTTGAATTATGGGGATGATTTACTGATGGTACGGGCAGATGCAAAGCTGATCGTACAGGTCATCATCAATCTTGTGGACAATGCACTGAAATACACACCTTCGGACACCTTGATTAGTATCAGTGCTGAATGCAAGAACGGGATGGCGGAAATCAAAATCGCTGACACCGGCAAGGGCATCAGCGACGTGGAAAAAGGAAAAATATTTGATAAATTTTACAGCGGCGAACATAAAATAGCGGATAATCGCCGCAGTCTTGGACTGGGTCTGTACCTCTGCAAGGCTATTGTGGAGGCACATGGCGGATCAATCCACATTACGGACAATTTACCGCATGGTTCTGTGTTCCGTTTTACCCTTCCGCTGGAGGAGGTAATAATACATGAATAACTTTCAAATCCTCGTTGTGGAGGATGATGCTCCGGTACGCAATCTAATAACTACAACATTAAGAGCACATGATTACCGCTTTATTGCATCAGGCACCGGTGAAGGAGCCGTGATGGAAGTAGCTTCTCATAATCCTGACATAATTTTACTGGATTTGGGACTACCAGATATTGATGGAGTGGAAGTAATACGCCGTGTCCGTAGCTGGTCAAACGTTCCAATCATTGTTATCAGCGCAAGAGCTGAGGATAATGATAAAATTGATGCACTGGATGCCGGTGCAGATGATTATTTAACAAAACCGTTCTCTGTTGAAGAATTACTAGCACGTCTGCGTGTTACCCAGCGCCGCCTTGCGCTGATGCAAAATGTGAGCAATGAACAGGCAGTCTATCAAAACGGTCCACTTCGAATTGACTATTCTGTGGGTTGTGCTTATCTGGGTGACGATGAGCTGTCTCTGACTGCAACGGAATACAAGCTGCTGTGTTTACTTGCACGAAACACAGGCAAGGTATTGACACATCGTTTTATTTTACAAAATGCATGGGGAAGCAGTTGGGAGAATGACATTGGTTCTCTGCGTGTTTTTATGGCAACTCTGCGAAAAAAGCTGGAGAAAACCCCTGGCGCTCCACAATTCATCCAGACTCATATTGGCGTTGGATATAGGATGCAGAAAGTGGAATAATGCTAAGAAACAGTTAAAAAATCTCTACTTACACTTTGTTGATGGAGCAATTGGTGACATAGCCAGAGAGCTATTCTATAATAAAAAATATTATATTGTGGGAAAGAAGGTGGAATCACAAAATGGATACAAGCGACAGTTGTCCTGACCCTAACCGATGCAATTACAAAATCTATTTGTTCAGATATAGAAGTTAAGACACGACTCGTGCATTGGAATCCATGCATGGGATGTGTCTTTTGCTTTTTTTGAAGATAGTATATTGTTATTGCAGAAAAAGGTTAAAATGTTAGTATTGTTTTTATTACAGATTATATTGATTGCATTAAATGCAGTTTTTGCTTGTGCAGAGATTGCGGTACTTTCCATAAACGAAACAAAATTGGAAAGGATGGCGGATCAAGGAGATAAACGAGCAAAACGCCTGTTCCGTCTGACAAGAGAGCCTGCCAAGTTTCTGGCAACCATTCAGGTTGCCATCACATTGTCTGGCTTCCTGGGTTCCGCATTTGCGGCGGATAACTTCTCTCTCATAGACTGAAATACCGAGGGAGGTGCGTGGTATCGCAAGAAAGAGTGCTCCAATCAATGTAATTGTCCATTATCCAAAAGCTGAAGAAACGGTAAGATTTACCTTCATAAGTGATTGTCACGCCATCCTGGGACGTAACGATTGACTCTAAACGGTTATCTTTCTTCTGATCCAGCATCCTGCTTAAATATCTGCCGCGACCACAACCAGTGCCACGATCGCCGCTCTCGTATATGTAAACCAGCACAAAATCCATGCGTCCACAAGGAAAATACTTCTCCGGTAACAGGTATAAAAATCCGGTATCATGCTGTAATCTGAATTCCAGTTATACTGGCTAAATCCGGTATCATACTCCGCTAAATACACCACAAATGGCAAAACACACAATACCAGGATCACCGGCAGCAGCAAATCATTAAAATGTCCTGCCGTTTTTCTCTTTTCCCTTACTGCTTTTTTCACTGGTTATCTCCTATCATCCAAGCAATTCAAGAATCTCTTCTTTTGTGAAGCTTGCAGAATCCATTCCTTCGCCCTCAAGCACCTGCTCGGCAAGCTTCTTTTTCCGCTCCTGGATGTCGATGATCTTCTCCTCGATGGTTCCCTCTGCCACAAGTTTGTATACTGTCACGACGTGCTTCTGTCCGATACGGTGTGCACGGTCTGTCGCCTGATTCTGTACCGCAACATTCCACCATGGATCATAGTGGATCACGATGTCCGCAGAGGTAAGGTTTAATCCGGTTCCACCTGCTTTTAAGCTGATACAGAATACCGGAACATCATCATTATTAAAACTATCTACCATCTGCATACGTTTTTCTTTATTGACAGAACCGGTCAGAAGATAATAATCAATACCTTCCTTTTTCAGACGATCTGTCAGACGATCTAACATGGATGTAAACTGTGAGAACAAAAGGATCTTGTGTCCTGCTCCGACTGCATTTACGATCAGTTCCATACACATATCCGTCTTTGCCGATTCCCCCTGGTAATCTTCTAACAGAAGTCCCGGATCACAGCAGAGCTGACGCAGTTTTGTAAGTTCTGACAATATCTGCATCTTTCCTTTCTGAAATTCTTTGTCATTCTGCCGGCTTAACATCTCTTTCATTCTGGTTGCATAAGCATCATATAGCTGCATCTGCTCGCCGTCTAACCTTGCAAATACGTTTTCTTCGATCTTCTCCGGAAGATCTTTTAACACGTCCCCCTTCAGACGTCTTAGAATAAACGGTCGGATCATGCGCTGTAAGCGCTCCATCTTGTTTGCATCCTGATTCACCGCGATCGGAAGTTCAATTTCCTCCCGGAATTTCTGATAAGTATATAAAAATCCCGGCATCAGATAATCAAAAATACTCCACAGCTCGCTGAGCCTGTTTTCGATCGGTGTTCCTGTCAGAGCCAGCTTGAATGCCGCAGTGATCTTTTTGACACCTTTTGCCGCCTGTGTGGATGGATTTTTGATATACTGGGCTTCATCAATGACCTGAATTGCGAATACAAATTTCTGGTACACTTCTGCATCTCGCTTTAACAGATCATACGAGGTAATAAGGATCTCGCCCTCTTTACTGTGTCTTATGATCGATGCACGCTCCGGTACACTGCCGGCTACTATGACAGTCTGCAACTGCGGGGCAAACCGCGAGATCTCCTTCTGCCAGTTATAAACCAAAGATGCCGGACACACGATCAGCGAACGCCGCAGCTCCTTTTCCCCGGACTGCATCTCTTCCTGTTCTGCTGTCAGGAGACTGATGACCTGAAGCGTCTTTCCAAGTCCCATATCATCCGCTAAAATACCGCCAAATCCATTTTCACGGAGTGTCTTTAACCACAGGAAACCATTCTTCTGGTAACTTCTCATGATCGAATTTAACGTTTCCGGCACTTCATAGTCACTGTCCTCGATCGTTTTCATATTACGGACCATGCCCTTGAACTCTTTATTTTTCTCGATCGATAGAAGCTGATTGTTCTTTAATGCCGCATCAAGATACATTGCGCGGTATTTTGGAACAATTACAGTGCCTTTTTTCAGGTTTGTTTCTGTCAGGCGCAGATCCTCGCTGACTTCCGCTAATGTACTCAGTCCATCTTCTTCAATATTTAGAAAATCACCGTTTTTCAGACGGATATACTTCTTTTTCCGGTCATATTTTGAAAGCAGATATGCAAGTTCTTCCCTTGACATTTCATCGGAATGAATTTTTAATTCCAGAAGATCGCTCTTTAACGAAATGCCCACAGAAACAGCCGGTGAAGATACAACCTTTAAATTACGGAAATTCTCCGTCGTATATATGGTCATAAATTCGCCCAGTCTTCTGAGACCGCCTGAAACAAGCTGGTAAAGCATTTCCTCATTATGTGACAGCACAAACACGGTCTGTGCCATGGCGTATTCATTGAAATACGGTTCTACAAGATTTTTGATGCGGAGTTCCTCTGCAAGGTCACGCACTTCCCCCGGTGCGATCTTCTCAAGGACATTATATTTATCATCCCCGTAAACAGCCATCAGTTTCGCGCCTACCGTATTCATATCCTGTCTGTCTAAGTAAAGTTCAAACTCCGGCTTTGGCGGCACATAAAGGCTCTCATCAAATCCGGCCTCTTTCTCCACCTTAAAATATTTCTTGAGCAAAGGAAGAAGGTCACGGCAGAACATTGCAAGTTCGTCTGCAGCAATATAGGTCTGTCCTCCGGTCTGGCGGTGCATAAATTCAAAAAACTCCCCGACTGTCTCCTTCATTCCTGCAGGACTGCGGTAGATCATATCCGCATCATAAAAATAAAAATATTTTTCACCTATGATCACAGAATCATCTTCCAGCAGCAGAAAGATGCCGGCACCACCCTGACGGATGACCAGTTTCGGCTTTTTCTCTTCCGGTGAAAACGTATAGGTATCCTCCGGTAAAAATCCTACCTCCGCCTCAAACGGCATGTCACCAACTGCCTCAAAAAAGCGGTCGATTCCCACACCATCTAACTCCATTGTGCGCTCATAGCTGCCTGTATACGCATAATACGCATGGAACTGGCTCTGACGCCTTTTGTCCATTTCCTGCTGTTCCATAAATGTGATGATGCGTTTTGCAGATTCCGTAAATGCATCTAAATGATGATAAAATTCCAGTTTTTTTCCATAACGGACTTTTTCGTTAATTTTGATCGAATGTAAAAATGCAGAAATATTTTTGAGAACATATTTCTGTTCCATTCCGATCTTAAATTCTACTGTCGCGTAACTGTATTCCATTTTAAAGTATGGCTCTAACTCCACCTTACCGTAAATATTTTCCGGTAGAAGATAAGTAGAACCTGCACGCATGGAATAACGGTTTAACAGATTTTTCAGCGACGTATCTGTCTTTAACTCTTTTTCCGCATAAGGCTTTGTCTCCTTCTCAGGAGTGATGCCAAGTTTTGCATTCAAAATATCTTTTGCCTGTCTGCGGTTCACATAAGCGAGTGCAATGGCAACGCAGTGTTTGCAGATGCCCTCATAGTTACAGAATGCCTCACAGTTGCAGCGGCTCTCTGAAACTTCCGCATATTCTTCATCTATCACAAGCCGGACATCATAATGATCCTCGACTTGTCCTTTTACTTTTCCAGTTAATTCTGCCTTTGGAACGCCATCTTCCGTGTATACATCATAGGAAAATTCCTGTACAAGTCCCTGCTCATACAATTCCTTTCCCCGGCGGTATGCTGCCGGATATGCTTCCTGTTTAATGTCTGATATGGAAAACATGTCTGCTTTGCTCCTCAATCGTATATTTCTTGCATCTTTTTATTGTAGCATAAATTTGAGGATTCGGTTAGACTTTTTTTACTAAAAACTGCTTCTAAAACACAACTTTGATCTCTGTTCCCACACCGACTTCACTCGTCATTGAAATCTGTGCATCATGCTGGGCAACAATGTGTTTTACGATGGCAAGTCCAAGACCTGTACCGCCGGTAGATTTTGACCGACTCTTGTCGACACGGTAGAAACGCTCAAAGACGCGCTCCTGCTGTTCCTTTGGGATTCCGATACCGGTATCTTTTACGATCAGTACCGGTCTTGTATTTTCGATGGCAGTCACGATCGTGACACTGCCGCCTTTTTTGTTGTAGCGCACCGCATTACTGCAAAGGTTAAACAACAGTTCCTCAAGCAGTGTCTTATTCCCGCTCATCGGAACAGACGTCCCCTCTAATTGCAATGTCACCTCGTTTTTCTCTGCCTGCATCTGCATGGAGCTGACGCACTGCTCTCCAAGCTCATGCAGATCAACCGTCTCAAATTCAAGTTTTAGATCACTGTCATCTAATTCTGACAGCTTAATAATATCATTGATCAGCGACTGCAGCCGCTCCGCGCTCTTATGGATCTCATTTGCAAAATGCACGGTATCCTCACCGCCTGTCATTCCGCTTGCGATCAGTTCTGCATATCCGGAGATAGCTGTCAACGGCGTTTTTAATTCATGTGAGACATTGGCTGTAAATTCCTGCCGCATCTGCGCATGGTTTAAGATATCCATATGCTGCTTTTTGATCATGGAAATAAATGGCTGCATTTCCTCATAAACTTCTGTCTCATCCACGAGAACGATATTGTCTGCCATCTTCTCGATCGGTGCCATCAGTCTCCGCGTCAGGCGGTATGAATAAAATACACACATCAGAAATACCATCAGTCCAACCGCCAAGATCAGCCCCGACATCGTAGACACCAGATGATAAATGCTTCCGCTCTCTTTTGCCACACGCACAACACTTCCATCTTCTTTTCTGAGTGCATAATAAAAAGTATGCTTCGACGAAGTGGATGAGACACGGATTGATTTTCCCTCACCATTTTTCATTGCTTCTGCGATCTCCGGACGTTCTTTATGATTTTCCATGGAAGATACATCTTCCATGCTGTCATATTCCACATCACCATTTTCATCCACGCATGTAATGCGCAGTCCATCGGTTTCCAAAGAATAAGTGATGTCTTTCGATAACTGATCCGGACTTATCACTGAAACAACATGTGCATTTGCCTTTAGATCATCAAATATCTGTTCTTCTAAAATCTGATAAAACAGAAACATAGAACAAACGGCAGTCACCACAATGGCGATTGCCGCAATCAACATAAACCCGGTATTGATCTTTTTCTTCATTCTATCATGTACCCCACATTCCGCACGGTCTTGATACAGCTTCCCGCTGCACCAAGTTTCTGCCGCAGTGTTTTGATATGCATATCAACGGTACGGCTCTCACCCTCATACTCGAAGCCCCATACCTGATCCATGATCTTATCTCTTGATAAAACGATTCCCTGATTGAGCATCAGGTACTTCAGTAATTCAAACTCTTTAAACGTCAGTTCACACGTCTGCCCTGCAACGGTAACAGCATGTTTATCCATATCCATAAGAATATCTTCATGAATCAGCTGTGAATCTTCATGCACGCGGCTTGTTCTTCTAAGCATTGCCTTCACACGGGAGATCAGCTCCATCACACCAAACGGTTTTGTGATATAATCATCCGCTCCAAGATCAAGTCCTTTTACTTTATCAAGTTCACTTGTCTTTGCCGTTACCATGATGACCGGAACCTCTGCAGTTGCCTTATCTGCCCTTATCTTTGTTAAAATATCCAGTCCGTCCTCCCCCGGAAGCATGATATCTAAAAGGATCAGTGACGGAATATTTTTTTCCAGACGCTTAAAAAATGGTGCACTGCCCTCAAATTCTTCCACTTCATAGCCACTGTTTTTGAGTGCATACCGCTCAATTTCACGAATATTAATATCGTCTTCCACTATATAGATTGTTGCCATATTTTCCCTCAATCTCCATTTTCAAGCGTCTTTTTTGTACACCAACTGTGTTCCATGCAAATATTCGATTGCTAAAAATCCTTCACACTTAAATCTGATACATCTTCTCGAACTCGTTTAACTGTTTTGTAAACTCTGCACTCTCCTCAGCATCCATCTGCTCGGTAAAACTGTGTTCCTCTAACTGGGTATCCTCTAACTGCATCATATATACCGCGATATTCGAACAATGGTCTGCAACACGCTCATAGTTCATTGCAAGATCTGACAATACAAGACCAAGCTCAATGGTACATTTCCCTTTTCTAAGACGCTTCATATGGTTTTTCTTTACTTTCTTGTTTAACTCATCAATAACTTCTTCTAACGGTTCTACCGTACGTGCCAGTGCTTCATCCCCCTCCACGAACGCATTTGTGGTACGCTCTAAGATATCGCGGAGTGCCGCACTGTATACCAGCATTTCTTCTTTTGCTTTCTTAGAAAATACGGCTCCCTCTTTTACCATCTGCTGTGCATTTTCCACTACGTTGATGGAATGGTCGGAAATACGCTCAAAATCTGTCAGACAGTGAAGCAGAGATGTCACCTTCAGACTGTCTTTGTAAGATAAATTCTGGCTGCTTAACTTTGTTAAGTATGCGCTGAGTTTATCATCATAGGTATCTACGATATTTTCTTTTGCAATAACATCCCCGACCTTTTCTTCGGAGTATTCATCGAGTACGGTCATAGCCTCTAAAAATCCTTCATGTGTGATCTTCGCCATCTGGTTTGCCAGAGAGTGACACTGCTCAATTGCAAATGCAGGACTGCTTAAGAAGCGGTCGTCTAAGATCACAAATACATCCTCTTTCTGATTCTGTTCCTCTGCAGTTTTCGGGATCGTTAAGTATGCCAGTTTCTCCAATCCCTTTGTAAATGGAAGTAAAACCAGGGTTGCGAACACATTAAATATGGTGTGGATCATTGCGATTCCCGCTGCTCCAACGACTTCATTGGTAAATTCAAATCCGATCAGCGCATTGCCTGTATAAAACAATACCAGAAACAGGATCGTACCGATCACATTAAAATAAAGATGCACGAATGCCGTTCTCTTTGCACCTCTGTTTGCGCCGACTGCTGAGATCATCGCCGTCACACAGGTACCGATATTCTGTCCCATAATGATCGGGATCACAGAACCATAGGTAAATGCTCCTGTTACAGACAGTGCCTGTAAAATTCCGACCGATGCAGAGGAACTCTGGATGATCGCAGTAAGTACAGCTCCTGCTAATACACCAAGGAACGGATTATGGAACATCGTTAAGATATTCGTAAATTCCGGCACGTCTGCAAGCGGTTCTACCGCCCCGCTCATGCTCTCCATACCGTACATCAATACTGCAAATCCAAGTAAGATCTCGCCGATATCTTTTTTCTTGTCGCTCTTTTTCGACATACAAAGTATGATACCGATCATTGCAAGGATCGGTGAGAAGGAGGATGGTTTTAACATCTGGATAAAAAAGTTATCCCCCTGCAGTCCACTTAAGCTCAAAAGCCATGACGTTACCGTTGTTCCGATATTTGCACCCATAATGATGCCGACTGCCTGTGACAGCTTCATAATACCGGAATTTACAAAACCAACCACCATAACCGTCGTCGCCGATGACGACTGGATCACTGCCGTTACACCTGCACCAAGCAACACTGCCTTGATCGGGTTTGATGTCAGAGTCTCTAAGATCTTCTCTAATTTACCTCCTGACATCTTCTCCAGTCCGGCACCCATTACATTCATTCCGTACAGGAACAGTGCCAATCCGCCAATGAGGGTCAGTACTCCAAAAATATCCATCTCAATCTCCTTTTGTATGCCGCTTTTCTTATTCTTTACGTTTTTTTGACATATAATTTATTTATACAGCATTTTTCGTCATTTTGCAATTAGCATAAAAAGGAGTATGTAAATTCGCCGTCAACTTTATGTAAAATCTATGTAAAATCTCAAAGAAACCATTTATTTTTGTCTATTTTTAATTTTCATGCTGCCCGGTAATAGAATAAATTACCCACTCTGCAATATTGGTCGCATGGTCTCCGATACGCTCAAAATATTTTGCTACCATCAGCATATCTGTTGCCTGTTCACCATTTTTTACATTTTCATTGATCTTTTTAATGAGCTGCTGTCTGAACTGGTTAAACAGATCATCCACCATATCATCTTCTTTGATGACCCAGTGTGCTAAATCCATGTCTTTCTGCACGAATGCATCCACACTCTTGATCACCATATTTGTTGTCTCTTTTGCCATTGCCTTGATAAGGTCAAGATTGATCGGATCACCGGTTTCATAGGATGCATCTGCCATTAAGATCGTCATCTCCGAAATATCGGATGCATGATCTCCGATACGCTCCATATCTGTGATCATTTTAAGTGCTGCAGAGATCAGGCGCAGATCTTTTGCCACCGGCTGCTGCTGCAGTAATAATTTCATACAAAGACTTTCAATATCCCGCTCCTGATGATCGATCTCCTCATCAAAGCTGATCGCTTTTTCCGCTTTTTCCACATCCTGTTTCACAAGTGCAGAACATGCCATCTCGATTGCCTGCTCGATCAAGCCTCCCATTTCTATTAATTCGTCATTCAATGTCTGAAGCTGTCTGTCAAACCTGTTTCTCATGATTTTCCACTTCCTTCTTTCTTTTCACTGTAATATGTTAATGTGCATTTTCTTACGCTTTTTGTATGTTATAAGCAATGAAACCTGAGGTATCATCCAAAACGTCCGGTAATGTAATCCTCTGTTCTCTTATCCTGCGGAACTGAGAATAACCGCTCTGTATCACCGGCTTCAATGACTTCTCCTAAAAGGAAAAATACCGTCTTATCCGATACACGGACTGCCTGCTGCATGTTATGCGTTACCATAATGATCGTATACTGTTTTTTCAGTTCAATGACAAGATCCTCGATCTTTGATGTTGAAATAGGATCAAGCGCAGAAGTCGGCTCATCCATTAAGATAACTTCCGGATTGACTGCAAGTGCCCTTGCAATACAGAGTCTCTGCTGCTGTCCACCGGACATACCAAATGCACTTTTTTTCAGTCTGTCTTTGACTTCATCCCAGATTGCTGCATCCCGCAGGGATTTTTCCACAATCTCGTCTAATTTTGCCTTGGAACGGATACCGTGTGTTCTCGGCCCATAGGCAATATTGTCATAAATGCTCATTGGAAACGGATTTGGTTTCTGGAATACCATCCCGACACGCTTTCTTAAAAGATTGACGTCCATGCCATTGTAAATATCTTCTCCATCCAAAAGAACGCTTCCGGTGATCTTACATCCTTCCACTAAATCATTCATTCTGTTTAAACTTTTTAAAAAGGTGGATTTTCCGCAGCCGCTCGGTCCGATAAAAGCGGTAATTTCATTCGAGCCGATCGACATATTGATATCTTTTAATGCATGAAAATCACCATAATATAAATCAAGGTTTGAAATTTTAAATTTTTCTGACATGTTTTCTCCTCTATTTTTGTCTGCAAATCTTTTTCACATCACTGCTTCGGTGCTTCAAACTTCTTTGCGATCAGGGAAGATACCCCGTTGATGATCAGTACCACGACAAGAAGTACAACTGCCGTCGCATATGCCTCATTTGTATGCATACCCTCACGAGACAGCGAATACATGTGAATTGCCAGGGTACGTCCGGAATCGAAAAATCCCGCAAGATTTGCAACTGTGCCTGATGTATAAATAAGTGCCGCCGTCTCTCCTACGATTCGTCCGATTGCTAAGATGATGCCGGATAAAATACCCGGAATTGCACTTGGTAGCACGATCTTAAATATGGTACGCAGTTTTCCTGCGCCGAGTCCGAAACTTCCTTCGCGAAATGAATCAGGGACACACAAAAGTGCTTCCTCCGTCGTTCTCATGATGACCGGGAGTACCATGATCGCGAGTGTTGCAGCACCTGCCATCATCGAATACCCCCACTTTAATGCAGTCACAAAAAACAGCATACCAAACAGTCCATAAATGATAGACGGAATACCGGACAGCGTCTCTGCCGTAACACGAATGATCCCAACCAGCTTATTTCCTTTTTTTGCATATTCTACAAGGTAGATCGCTGCACCTACGCCAAACGGCACGGATAACAAAAGTGCCAGCACTGTCATAAACAGTGTATTGATCATTGCCGGAAGCATTGACACGTTATCTGAGTTATATGTCCATGCAAACAGCGATGGTTTTAAGTACGGGATACCGCGGATTAAAATATACCCCACCAGAAACACTAAAACGCCTACGGTCAGCACTGCTGCTATCAGCACTAAAAGCAGCAATATGAATGAACCCGGATGTTTCATATATGATTTGATCTTGTCTTTCAAAGACTGCTGATTGATCGCAGCAATCTCAGATTCCATATGTTTTTCCATCTGATTCCGCCCTTTCTAATTATCCTTTGTACGTCTCTTTAAAATAGAGAAAGAGACATTGATGATGAGGATAAACACAAACAGTACCACACCGGTTGCGATCAATGCTTCCCGGTGAAGATCCGTTGCGTATCCCATTTCCATTACAATATTTGCCGTTAAGGTACGGACTCCTTTAAAAATACTCGATGGCACTCTTGCCTGATTTCCTGCAACCATCATAACCGCCATTGTCTCACCAATCGCACGTCCGACACCGAGCACGACCGCTGCCATAATACCGGATTTTGCTGCTGGAACGATTACAGTAAAAACACTTCTCTCATGTGTTGCACCAAGTGCAAGTGCTCCTTCATAATAGCTGTTTTCCACGGCACGGATCGCTGATTCCGATACGCCTATAATTGTCGGCAGGATCATAATTCCAAGCAGGATCGACGCTGTTAAGATACTGTTTCCATTTCCTTTAAAATGCTCTCTGATAAATGGAACTAACACAACCAGACCGAAAAATCCGTATACGATCGAAGGAATACCTGCTAAGAGATCCACGATCGGTTTTAATATCCGGTACAGTTTTTCCGGACAGAAACGTGCCATAAAGATCGACATCAGAATTCCGATCGGAACACCGATCAGGAGAGCTCCTCCGGTTACATAAATACTTCCTAAGATCATCGGAAAGATTCCGAATATGTTATTCGTCGGTTTCCACACTTTTCCCGACAAGAACTGCCATACGCCGATTTTCTGCATTGCCGGAAATCCGTTTGCAAACAAGAACACACAGATTAAGGCTACTGCGATAATGGATATGACTGCCGTAAAAAGGAAAACGCCTTCCATTACTTTTTCTTTGATATGATTCATTATTTTTCTCCAGACTGATAAAAAGTTGTGTACGTTATTTATGTAAAGACCGGCAGAGTAACTGTCTCTCCCGGTCTTTACCTGATGTTTTATAATAAGGAATTCTATGAAATATGTTGTTTGTATCTGTCTGTATTACTCTGTAACGCCATCCCAGGATGTGATCTCGCCTGTATAGATGCCTTTTACAGTATCTTTGGAAAGATCTGTAGTCGGGTTGTCATTGTTTACGATCACTGCAATACCATCCATAGCGATCACGGTTGCTGTTAAGCCACCCTCTGTCTCAGAATCTTTTAATTCACGGGAAGCCATACCGATATCACAGGTTCCATCCATAGCTGCTGTCATACCTGTGGTGGAATCGCTCTCCTGGATCTCGATCTCTGCACCGCTGTTGACTGCAGCATATGCCTCTTTCAATTTTTCCATAACAGGTGTTACGGAAGAAGATCCTGCTACAACAACTTTTCCGCTTGCGCCGTTTGACTCAAATGCTGCTGCACCGTCATCTACCGGGATGTATTTGTTATCAGAAATAACTGCCTGTCCGTCTGCGCTCATGATGAAGTTGATAAAATCCTGTGCTACATCACTTGGTGTTCCTTTTGTTGCAATATTAAACGGTCTTGCGATCGTGTAATCCCCGCTCTTAATATTATCTACGGTAGCTTCTGCTCCATCGATGGAAACTGCTTTTACACTGTCATTTAAGGAACCAAGTGATACATATCCGATCGAGTATTCATCACCTGCAACAGTTGTTAACATAACATCCGTACTGTTTGTAATGATCGCTTCATCTGTTGTATTATCGATTTTCTCACCGGCATCGTTTTTCTCTTCTACACCGAACAGCTCGATGAATGCTCCTCTTGTACCGGAACCATCCTCACGGGATACAACGTTGATGTACTCACTGTTGTCAAAATCTCCGGATTCTGCTGCCGCACTTGCTGCTGTCGTATCTGGTGTGACATCTGCTGACTGATCTGTGGAATTATCTGCAGCGCCTGATGCGTCTGTGCTTGCATCTGTATTTGTATCTGCTCCTGCATTTGCACTTGCATTTCCACTGTTACCACAACCTGCGATCATACTGGCTGCCATCATACCTGTTAATAACATACACATTACTTTCTTTTTCATTTTTTAATCCTCTCTTTTTTCAATTTGCAGGTTGTCTGCTTTCCTGCTGTTTTCTTTTCATTTCCTTTTGACAGTTTTTACTTTAAAGCACTTATGTAAAATACATGAGAGAGGTTTAGTAAAATGTATGTAAAATAATGGTAAATGTTTCGCTTACTTTTACATCTTCTCGATCTGTCTGCGCAGTTCTAACATCTGGTTATCTACTTTTGCGATCACATCAGAATAATTTTTTGTTGCCTGCTCCACATTTTCAATCTGTCCTGCATTTTTCTTGTAGCACATCTGGTTATCCAGTTCTGCCCAGTAGTCCATGGCAAACGAACGGATCTGTATCTCCACCCGCACCTCTGTTGTTTTTTCCAGATAAGTAACAGGAACACCCACGATCAGATGGATGCTCTGATAACCGCTTTTTTTGGGATTTTTTACATAATCCTTCTCCTTGAGCAGTTTAATGTCCTTCTGTTTCTTTATATAATCCGCCACGCGGTAAATATCATCACAGAAAAAACAGACGACACGGATTCCGGCAATATCGTTTAAAGTATCTACCGCTGCCTGAAACGTTACCTCTCTTCCCTTCCGCATCAGTTTTTTTACAATACTGTCTGTCTGCTTGATCCGTCCCGTCATAGTACGAATAACCTGACGGCCAAATTGCTCTGTCAGGTCCGCATTGATCATTTTTAATTTTGCCTGCACCACATCCATCGCATATGTATAAGAAATCCGTACCATAGGTGCTTCAATCTGTTCTTTTAATTGTTTTTCCATGAGCAAGGTATCTGCTCCCGCTAAATTCTCTTTTATTCCTATGCGTTTTTTCTGTTTTTTAGAATCTTTCTTCGGCAAAATCCATATCTCCTATTTCGTAATCATCTTCGTCTTCATAATAATCATTTTGATCTTCTGCTTCGAACTCATCCCGTACATTTTTCTGTGCAAAATCCTTTTCTTTGTGCTGCATCGCATTTGCCTGAAGCTTAAAAACGACAAACCCGATCACAAACATTGCTGCGATCACGATAACACCGGCTTTTGAAGTATGAAAAATCTGCGTGGAGATTCCCATGAGCATCGTTCCCATAAAAGATGCTCCCTTTCCAAAAATATCAAAAATTCCAAAATATTCACTGGATTTTTCTTTCGGTATGATCCTCGCATAATAAGAACGCGATAATGCCTGGATCGCTCCCTGAAATACTCCGACAAATGTTGCCATCATCCAGAATTTCCACGCCGCATCAAGCCAGAGCGCATAAACGGCACACAGCTTCCGATATATCCCCATGCATATCCCTGCGAGGATACATCATCCATGCGCTCATCTGTCGTCACATCCACGAGCATGGAATCATAAAAGATGAGACTGCCGGAAAATCCGACTTTGGTGATCTCAAATACCACCAGAAATAACATGGCACTCTTCGGAAGTGCAAGTGCGGCACATCCAATAACTCCTACCATCATAAAAAGTGTAAATAACGGTTTCTTCCGGTTCTTTCCATCTGCAACCGTTCCGAGCACTGGTCCTAAAATTGCCACGATCAAAGTGGAAATTGAGATCGCATAGCTTAAATATGCCGTAGAGTCAGCAGCCGATATGCCATTCTGTGTTGCCATATTTTTAAAATAGATCGGTATGATCGTGGACACTAAAAGTGCAAAGGCAGAGTTTCCGACATCATACATTACCCAGTATTTTTCAAGTTTATTCAATTTCTGTTTCATTTTCACTAACCTCGATTCTTCATGATAAAATCAAAAATTTCATGATAATATCTGCATCTTGTTTTATAATCTGCATTAAAAATTTCATGTTTGGATGCCGGCATACAGACCAATGAAGCTGTATCCACGTGATTTGCAAAAACTGCGATCTTTTTGCCGCGATCCGGGTAATTTGTGATCATTGCATCCACACGCATTGCGCAGACAAGGCGCATATACTTCCTCTAATGTGGGAATCTGTGCATGCTCATATTCCGGATGCGTGCGGTTGAAATTATGCTTTATCAACTTCGCATAAGTAAAATCTTTTACCCAGCCGCTTCCATCGCTCACACGGTCAATCGTTTCATCGTGGATGACAACAAGTTCTCCGTCTTTTGTAAGCTGCACATCCAGCTCGATCCCGTCTGCACCAAGCTCCACCGCTTTCTCAAAAGCTGCCATTGTATTTTCCGGTGCGTATCCGCTCGCACCACGGTGTCCCCACACGAGTGTTCTTTCCATCTTTTACTCCATTCCTGCCGGTTTCTTCTTTTTTCTGATGGTTTTTCTTTTCCAGAATTTTTATCCTGCCTGTTTTTCCTTCTGCCCGGCTTTTTTGCTTTTCTCTTTTTTCCTTATCTTAAGCGGTGACTGTAAAATGAGTGTGGAGTATTATGTAAAAAATGGGTAAAAAAATACAGAACCACATTTCTGTGATTCTGTAACATGCCTTTATTTCTTCCTGTGATTCCTTTTTCCCTGATGATTCTAATCCTTATGCGCAGCCTCATAAACGTTATAGCATGCAGCAGCCCCGATCACGAGCGCAGCCCCGATAAACGCCGTGCGTCCGATCGTCTCTCCGCAAAAGATCGCAACAAGAATCGGGTTCAAGATCGGCTCTAATGTAGAAGTTAAGGATGCCGTAACCGGTGAAACACAATCTAAGCCCCTCGATAAAAAGATGTAGGATAATCCAAACTGGATCACACCGAGAAGGATAATGCAGATCCATGCCTTCGCAGAATGATCGGTCTCCCCTAAAAACGACGGCAAACCGATACATAAACTCATAACATGGGATGCTAAAAGTGACGACTCAAAATCAGAGCCAGGGAAACCTTTCATCATCATAACCAATGCATAGGTAAATCCTGAAAATACAGCAAGCAGATTTCCTGCCATTCCGCCGGCACTTAAGGAATCTAAAAAGAAACACAATATCCCTGCGAACACGACCGCGCACGCGATCACTGCCGCCTTTTTCGGTTTCTTCTTATATAATATCCACATCAGCAGGATCACAAAGATCGGCTCTGTAAACTGGAGCACGATCGCATTTGCCGCCGTTGTCATCTTTGTCGCAGAGACAAACGTCAGTGCCATAACTGTATTGCAGATGGCACCAAACAGTACCGTCTTATTCCATACAAATTTTCGTTTTGTGACCACCATATAAGAGGCGATCAGCATAAATGAAAAAATACTGCGGATTCCCTGGATCGTAATGGAACTCCACGGAATCGATTTTATCAGAACACCTCCAGTACTGAAACATACTGCAGAGAGCAGCACATAAATGGTTCCTTTCATACTTTCTTTATCTAACTGTTTTTCCCGCATTTTAATCCTCATTTCTGCTTCACCTCATTACCAGTGCGGGCAGCACAAGCACAGCAAGGAATATGATATTTGCCAGATGAAACCACAACAGATAATACCCCTTTGTTCGGTTATAATTATGTGCATAGATCTTATAGGAGATCAGACTCGCCATGGAAGCGATCAGTGTACCAAGCCCTCCTAAATTCACGCCCAGTAAAAGCTGCTTTAAATCACTTGAAAATCCAGATAACAACAATGCCGCCGGGACATTACTGATCACCTGGCTTGCCACAAGTCCAACGAAAAGCTCCCTTCCATTTACCAATGTCTGCAATGTTTTCTGAAACACCGGCAGCCGTCCGATATTTCCGGTAAAAATAAAGAAAGCGATAAAGGTAAAAATCAGACAATAGTCCACCTGTGCAAGCACCTTTCTATCTGCCAGAAATACCGCTAAAACCACTGCCGCAAGCAAAATATAATATGGCAGGATTCTTGCCACAACAAGAAGTGCCATCACAAATAAAACCACATACATGACTGTCAGCTTTTTGTTCATTTCCTTTTTCTCTTCCGAAAAATGACATTCGGTCAGTCTGATCTTCCTTTTTCTCGCACTTAAAACAAAAATAGTCAGTGCAAGCAGTACACCGGAAATAACGGTATATGGAAGCATAAATACGATAAATTCCCCGACATTCATTCCGGAGAGATTATAAAGATACAGATTCTGTGGATTTCCGATCGGCGTCAGCATACTGCCAAGATTTGCTGCTATCGTCTGAAGTACGATGACCGGAACCATAAGACGCTCCTGACCGCATTTTTGCAAAGTCAGAAGTGCAAACGGAACAAACGTCAGAAGCGCAACATCATTTGTAATGACCATACTGGAAAAAAAACACAAAAAAACAAGCACAAATGCCAGTTGGGCTGTATTTTTCGTATGCGCTAAAAGCCTCCGCCCGATTTCATCAAAAATCCCGTTATTCTGTACCCCCGCCATAATGATCATCAGTGAAAGCAATATTCCCAGTACACGAAAATCAATATAATTCACATACTGCTGATCCGGATGCACAAAAAAAGCGGATATTACCGCTAAAATTGCTGCAACGGCCAGCACTGTTTCTTTTTTTACAAATGCTATGATTTTTTCTTTCATATATAACACCACCCATAAAACTTACCTGTCTATTCTAATCACTTTCCCCCCGAATGTAAAGATACCAGGCTTAAATAAAAGGCATACATAATTTCCTGCATTCCGTGCACACTATAAGCATCATTGATATTTTATCTAATGACTGCTGTGCATGCAAATTTACATGTCACAAAACCGGACAAAAATGGAGGATCTTATGTACCCACCTGTAACACTCCCTGTCACAAATGAATACGGTTATTTTGAAATACGGTTAGAGAGTATCGGCGGTCTCGGCGCAAATCTCTGTGGAAAAATGCTCGGCGAACTCGGTGCCTTATACCTTTCCTTAAACTCCTTGAGTTTTTCCAGCTACGGTTCCGAAAAACGCGGTTCGCCGGTAAAATCCTATATCCGCTGGAGTCCTGCTTCCACCCCGCTTCGCATCAACAGTCCTGTCTTAAGACCGCATGTACTTGGCATTTTCCACGAAGGACTGATCGGTACTTATCCGGTATTAGACGGAATTTCCGCCGACACAAAAATTGTTCTAAATACACCTTTGTCATGCGATGAAGCGGCAGAAAAATACAATATTTCCATTGGAACACTATATTGTCTGGACGCACTCTCTATCGCCATGAAATCCAGATCCCGCATCAACATGGTCATGCTCGGGGCGATTGCAAAAGCCTGTCCCTTTATCCCGATGGAATCTGTCGAATCACTCTGCAAAAATACGGTTGGGAAAAAATATCCGGCTCTGATCGAAGCAAACCTGCTTGGTTTAAAAATGGGGTATGAAAAAACTTCCGAACAAAAACTTTCCCATAGATCCAAACACGCCTCTGACATGGTCTTAGACTCCCCCGCCTCCTCTGCTCTCGCAAAAGAGACCTATGTCTGGGGATATAAAAATGCTCCGATCGGCGGGATCAATACGCGTCCCGGAAGCACCGTATCAAACGATCTCTCCCCGTCCCGTGAAGGTTATATTCCTCTCTTTCTGCAGGAACGTTGTATCAACTGCGGACTGTGTGACTCCACCTGCCCGGATATGGTATTTCAGTTTGCTCCTGGCACTTATAAAGGAAAAAATTCCATGGTAAACAAGGGGCTTGATTACCGGCACTGCAAAGGATGTCTGCGCTGTGTCGATGTCTGTCCGACACATGCCCTCGTAAAGGCGCTTGAAAAAGATTACCCGGAAAAACCATATTCTATGCCGGATCAGGATCTGCTGCCTGCAGGCATCCAGTATCAGAAGACAGGTGCAAACTCCTGGATCACCAGTGATTCTTATCTTGATGAAAAACGTATTGACGGAGGTATCGTATAATGTCGGATCAGCAGCAATCAACAACACAGGCTTTTCTAATTTCAGATCAACAGCCACAACAAAAATCGCAGACTTTCGTAAAGAAAACTGCTGCGCAGCGAGAACTCTATGAAAGTGGAAATGAGCTTGCCGCCTACGCCGCAAAGCAGATCAATTATCATATCATGGGCTATTATCCGATCACGCCCTCCACACAGATTGCGGAAAATCTCGATCTCTCGGGTGCAAGAGGCGAGCACAACATCCGCCTGATCGCCGCTGAAGGAGAACACAGTGCCGCAGGTATCTGTTATGGTGCCTCTGCCGGCGGCGGGCGTGTATTTAATGCCACAAGCGCCAACGGCCTGCTCTATGCCTTAGAACAGTTTCCGGTGCAGTCCGGGACACGCATGCCAATGGTCATGAATGTAGCCTGCCGTACTGTGTCTGGTCCTCTATGCATCAAAGGGGACCACAGCGACATCATGTATCTGCTCAATACCGGATGGATCATTTTATTTGCAGATGACCCGCAGATGGTCTATGACTTCAACCTGATTGCCTTAAAACTGGCTGAAAAAGTAAATTTGCCGGTTGCCGTTGCCTTTGATGGTTTCTTTACCAGCCATCAGAAACAAAAATGCATGGTTTTTTCTGATAATGAAACTGTACAGAATTTTATCGGTAAAAAACTTTCCTGCGACAATCCGGATATTTCTTCTTTCGCAGGAAATGACTCAACCGGTGAAAATCATTTTTTCAGTGTACTTGACCTGAATCATCCGATCTCTGTCGGCTCTTATATGAATGAACCGGATATCATCAACAATAAATACCAGCTTTCCCTTGCCATGGAAGAAACAAGAAAAAAACTCCCGGTACTGTTTGATGAGTTTGCCTCCCTCTCCGGCAGAATGTATACTTTTTGCCGCGGATACAGGTATGAAGATGCAGATATTATCCTTTTTCTGCTTGGCTCTTCTTTTCACACTGCAACCGTTGCCGCCGATACACTGCGTAAAGAAGGCATCCGCGCCGGCGTTATCACCTTAAATGTGCTCCGCCCATTTCCAGCGGATGAACTGCGTAAACTCTGTATGCATGCGCAGACAATTATTGCCGCAGACCGTCAGGACAGCTACGGTGCCGGCGGCGGAAATATGTCCTTAGAGCTGCGCGCCGCACTGCAGGATACCACGGACTCTGCGCATCCGATCCGCGTACTGACACGTATTTACGGTCTTGGCGGTAAGGACTTTTTTGTAGAAGATGCGGTTTCACTGTTTCGTGAAGGACTTTCTTCTGACGCCAAATCTTTTGATTATTACGGTATTACACCGGGCAAGACAGGAAATCCACAGCCACAATATTTTGCGCCGCTCACAAAAGAACGCCAGTCTCCGGGTGTCACAGCCTGCACTTTTGATCCCGAAACCGGAAAAATGATCGTAAAAGGCGGACTCATCAAAGATGCCACCGCCATGCCAAAACGTATCGCTCCTGGAATCGGAACCTGCCCCGGATGCGGCATCCCGGTAAACTTAAACCTTCTGCTAAAAGGCATCGAGGGAAATGTGGTCTTTCTCTTCCAGACCGGCTGTGGCATGGTGACAACCACTGCATATCCTAAAACAGCTTTCCGCATTCCGTATATCCACAACCTGTTTCAAAATGGAGCTGCAACTCTAAGCGGACTGGTGGAAGTGTTTGAAGAACGGCAAAAACGCGGCGAATACCCTAAAGGTGAAATCACCTTTATCATGGCAAGCGGTGACGGCGGCATGGATATCGGCATGGGTTCCGCGCTTGGGACTGCGCTGCGCGGTCATCATCTGCTCATGTTTGAATATGACAACGGCGGATATATGAATACCGGCTACCAGCTCTCCTACTCTACCCCGATGGGTGCAAAAAGTTCCACCTCCCATCTCGGAAAAACACAATTTGGAAAAACTTTTTTTCACAAAGACATGCCGGAGATCATGGCTGCAACCCACCTGCCCTATGTGGCAACCGTTGCAGAGTCGAACCCGAATGATTTTATCAAAAAAGCTGCAAAAGCCGCTGCCTACGCAAGGGAATCTGGCACTGCCTATGTAAAAGCGCTTTCCGCCTGCCCACTAAACTGGAATGACCGCCCCGACACAGAACGAAAAGTTATTGCTGCCGCCGTAGACTGCTGTTATTTTCCGCTCTATGAAATTGAACGCGGCATCACATCACTTAGCTATGACCCACAGAAAGCGCATAAAAAAATCCCCATCACAGAATGGTTTTCCATGATGGGGCGTACAAAACATCTCGCCACCGAAGAATATAAACCAGTTGCAGACCAGATCCAGGCAGAGGTCGACAGGCGCTATGAACGTCTATTGGCGCGTGCCGGACATCCACTGCTGTAGCTTTTATGTCAAAGATTTAACCACCGACACGATTCCTGCGATCAAAAGCAGTATCAGTGCAATATAAACCAGTCCTGAGAAAAATAACCCGATCAGAAACAATGGGAAGATAATGATCGTAAGTAAAACTTTTAAAATCCCCCAGGATGCTTTAAATGCAAATATGATCATTTTACCAAATACAGCAAACATCAAAATAATAAACAGCGCTGTTAACATAGTCCTCTCTCCTTTTTCATACAGAATTTTTGCCTTAAATCACTGTAATTGTGATATGTCTGCAATAACAGTTTTGTTAATCCTATGTTAACAGTTGTCTGTCTAATGTCAAGTCCCTGCTTTAACCTCTGCGAAACCATTCTTTCATCACATCAAAAATCTGCACAAGTTCGTCTTCCTCTATAATATAAGGAACCATGGAATACATATATTTTAAGAACGGACGGCAAAAAACGCCTCTCTCGTATGCAAACTGCTGGAATCCTTCCAGTGTCGCACCATCATATACTTCCACACAGGTACAGCCACCCATCACACGCACTTCTTTGATTCTTTGATCGGTAAATCCGTCCATCTCACGATGTGAGATTTCTTCAATGCGTTTGATTTTTCCCATATAATTTTCCCGCTCAAAGATCTCAATTCCTTTCAGAGCTACGGCACAGGCAAGCGCATTTCCCATAAAAGTCGGTCCATGCATCAGCGCATGGCGGTCATTATCACTGTAAAATGCATCAAATACCTTATGGTTTGCCACTGTTACCGCATGTCCGATATAACCTCCGGTCAATGCTTTTCCAAGCACTAAAATATCCGGCAGCACCAGATCTGCAACAAAACGGTTGCCGGTTCTTCCAAATCCCGTTGCAACTTCGTCAAAGATCAAAAGCACGTCATACTGATCACACAATTCCCGTGCGCGTTTCAGAAAAGAAATATCATACATACGCATCCCGCCAGCTCCCTGCAGCAGCGGTTCTACGATAAAGCAGTTTAACCTGTCATGATATTTTTCAAATGCCTCCTCTAATGCCGGTATTTCTGTCGGAATGTGAACCACTCCTGTTTTTTCCTCAAACGCAAAATGATAATCCTCATCATCCCCTACTTCCATTGCCTTAAATGTATCCCCATGGTACGCATGCTCTAATGCCAGTACAAGCGGACGTTTTCTGCCCTGATTTGTGTTGTACTGCAATGCCATTTTTAAGGAAACTTCCACTGCAACACTTCCGGAATCCGAGAAAAAACAATAGTCTAAATCTCCCGGTAAATATTCCTGCAATTTATCCGAAAGCTTCTGCACCGGTTCATGTGTCAGTCCGCCAAGCATCACATGGCAGAAATGATCTGCCTGCTCCTTGATGGCAGCGGTCAGTTCCGGATGCTTATAGCCATGGATCATGCACCACCAGGACGATACTGAATCGATCAGTTTCTGATCTTTTGTGTAAAGATAAACACCTTTTGCATCTAAAATTTTATACGGTTCCCGCATAGTTTTCATCTGTTCATATGGATACCAGATCATATTTTTTCCTCTTTTCTATCATTTCCTGCTGTTTTCAGATACATATTCCGTAAATAACCAGACCAGATATCTTATTCATATAATGCCGCAAGTGTTTCCACATCCATCTTAAGCTCCGTATCCCCGTCCTGCACCTTCGCAAGTGTCGGCAGTCCTGTCATGTATTCGCACATATAAATATTGTCGTCCTCCATCACATCACCCGGATGATAATGGTTAAATATGATTCCTTTTAACGGCAAATGATGCGCTTTCATATATTCTGCCGTCAGAACCACACTGTTGATCGTACCAAGTCCTGCATCTGCGATCAGAATACTGTTAAGTCCAAGCTCTGACACCACATCTTCCAGCTGGATCTTCGCTTCATCGAAGCAGATCGGGCATAAAATACCGCCGCTTCCCTCCACCGTCACATAATCATACGTATCACATACAGCTTTATATCCATTTTTCACCACATCCATCTGCACCGGATGCCCCTCGATCCTTGAAGCAAGATGCGGTGAATATGCATGTTCATATACATAAGGGCACATTTCCTCAAGCGGCTGCGCAATCCCCGACATTTTCTGCACAAAAAGAGCATCCCCCGGTATCAGAGAGCCATCCTCCCGACGGTCATTTCCACTCATTGCCGCTTTATAGTAGGCAGCAGATTTCCCGGCTTCTGCCAGTTTTTTTACGATCAGTCCTGTCACATATGTTTTTCCGATATCCGTACCTGTTCCTGTGATAAATAAAGCCTTGCTCATATCCATCCTCTTTTCTGTGCATTTTACTTCTTCATTCCTGCACAACTTTTTGTAACGCTTTCCCAATATATGCTGCGTATTTCTATGCTTCCTTTTTTTCCTCTTTCCAGTATTCCGGTGTGACATCGCGGCCTAAATCCTCAAGCAGCTGTCTGTCGCTGCGGATCGTTGCGCATGCCACCGTTGTCAGCATGTTTCCGGTAATGGATGCGGATGCTCCTGACTGGAAAGCAATCTCCCCATCGTTTGTCAAAAGTGCTCTTCCCGCTGCAAGACGGATATTGGCATCCGGGTTGATATAACGGAAAAATGCGATTGTGCGCAAAATATCAGCCTCCGACAGTCTTGACAGGTGTTCTAACGGTGTTCCCGGTATCGGCATCAGCGCATTAATCGGGATGGAGTCAATTCCCAGTTCCGCAAGGCTTATCGCCATATCAAGTCTGTCCTCCCATGTTTCTCCCATACCGATGATTCCTCCGGAGCAGGCGCACATGCCCTCTGCTTTTACTTTTTTTAAAGTTTCGATCTTCATATCGTAAGTATGTGTCGTGCAGATATTCGGGAAATTACGTCTTGACGTCTCAATATTGTGATGATAACTGGTGACACCCGCTTCATGCAGTCTGTGCAGCTGCTCTGCAGAAAGGAACCCCATAGATGCACACAGATCGATCTTACATTCTTTTTTCATCGTCTCATATGCATGGATCGCCTTGTCAAATTCCTCTCCCGTCAGTGCTCTTCCCGCCGTAACGATGGAAAAACGGTCAACACCTTCCCTCTCGTTCATTTTGCAGGCCGCCAAAATCTCTTCCTCCGGAAGGAAATCATACTCCTCACAGTTCGTATGATGGTGCGCCGACTGTGCACAATATTTACAGTCCTCCGGGCATCTTCCGCTGCGCCCGTTGATGATCGAGCACAGGTCTACCTTATCCCCGATCCTTACTTCTCTGATCCTGTCTGCTCCCTCACAAAGCTCCTCTAAATCACAGGTCAGAAAAAATGACAGATCATCTTCCCTTGTGATTCTTCTTCCGTTAATAATTTCTTCTGCTAATGTAAGTGCATTCATTTCCTTTTCTCCCTCTCATTTTGTCGGATACCGTGAATTTTTCACGATCTCATCCTCACCACCTCATATGCAAGCACCGGTCTGACACGCTTTGCCACCACTGCCCCAAGAATACTTAAAGCAATATCCCCCGGTACAGCCAGAACAAAGCAGTACAAAAACAATGGTCCTACGGCGATCGGCGTATCGATCACAAAGTTACAGATGATATAGTAATAAATCATGCCGATTGCATACACGCAGAAAAGTCCCGCCAGATTTGCAATCAGATACCGCGTTATGGTCTTTTTTTCCATGTGTTCTGCGATCCACCCGGTTACAAATGTTCCTACGGCAAATCCGATGATATATCCAAAACTCGGCTTAAACACATACCAGATTCCGCCCCCCTCTGAAAAAATGGGAAGTCCGGCAAGTCCAAGCAGCATATACGAGAGCACAGACAATGTTCCAAGCCTTGATCCAAGCAGCAGCCCCGCCAGCATTGTAAACAGATATTGCAGGGTAAACGGCACGACCGGTATCGGGATCTTGATAAATGCTCCAACTGCGATCAGTGCCGTGAATAGTCCACAGTAAATCACACCTTTTGTTTTCATTTTTGTTAGCCTCCAATGTTCTTATAGTTAACAATATTAGTTAAAAAACGGGATAATGTCAACTCTTTTTATTTTATAAGTTAACATTATCCCATTTTATTAAAACAATTTGTATCATCATAATCACATACAATATACACTTTTAAACATTTTCAATATCAGGATTCATAAGACATACATGTATGCTTTACCTGTCATACCCGGCATCCGCCGCACATTTCCTTATCACTTTGGGAATATTCGCCTGATTATAAGAAAGCACTTCGATCTTTACACCCATTGCATACTGCTCTTCCCCTTCGAGCTTCTGCACACCGCCTTTTATCACTACTTTCGGACGTTTTACATCAAAACTGTATTCCATTCCAGTCAGAACACCTGATTTATTAATGGTATATACAATACGCTCATTCTGGTAACCGGTCTTCTGATACTGCTCATAATAAACAGACATCTTATCCATCTGTTCTGTATCGTCCTGTTCCTTAAACCCCGCCGGTTCTATTAAGTCAAGTGCCTGATCTCTTTTTTCTTTTAACTGCTGCCCAGACAAAGAAAAGATGATCTGCTTTGCTCCATCATCCAAATCTGCCGTCTCTGCAGAAACAATATCTTCCTCCCGATAACCCGGATTGGTAAGTGCCTGATAATTGGGGATATCTGTTGTCGTGCTGTAACCATTCCATTCACTCCAGGTTCCTGCCTGGTAGGAATTTACCGTAACACCATCGCAAAATTCTTTCACATACGTCATGGCTCCATCTGCATCTGTATTCTTATATTCCACCATCCAGGTTTCATCTAACAGATCAGCCCAGACTTCCTGCGTCTGCTGCACAATATCCTGATTTCCGGAATAACTGTTCGTCACCAGATAATGCACATTATTTACTCTGCGCAGCCCCCGCATGGCATCTAAGACTTTACCAGTCTCCTCACTTGCGACCCCGCCTGCAAACATACTTTCCAAAAATAACACCCCGGAAAAAATAGTGACTAAAACTGCCTGAACTGATTTTTTATCCATAGGGCTCCTCCGATCTCATCACGACTTCATTCGTGATTTTACTTGCACCATTTCATGGTATCATCATTTTCCATCAAATACAATCGTTTATCAGCCCAAGCCGCTCAAATGCATGTAAAATTCCATCCTCATCAATATGGTCTGTTACCATGTCCGCTAACCTTTTTACCTCATCTCTGGCATTCCCCATTGCAACACTGATCCCGGCGTACTCCATCATCTGGAGATCATTCGGTCCGTCACCAACTGCAATGCAATTCTCCCGTGAAATGCCGACATGATTTAAATAACGCTCCATACCGGTCGCCTTATTAATTCCATTAATTCCGATCTCGCCCGCAAAATCGCCCATTCCATCCAGGCTGATCGCCACCGCATCAAAATACGGTTCCATATCCGCATGTACCTTAGCAACCGGAAACGGTGCACCATAATAAATGATCTTCTCATTTTTTTCATTTTCCCATGGCTTCTCGGTCAGATGCATCCGTCCGATCAGACGGTCTAAGCGCTCTTTACTCATTCCGGCATCCCGGTATACCTTTAACATGCCGTCACAGCTTCTCTGGTTTAGCACCACGCCGTCATCCGCCTGATAGCAGAATAAAAATCCATTACTCTCTAAATAGTCAAAACTGGTTTTTCTGTGCTCCTCATCAATATAGGCATGATAAAACTCTTTTCCTTCGTCTTCCACAAAAGCACCCGCTCCACCGACAATGCCGGAAAATCCAAGTTCTAACAGCCCGTCATAAATCTGAAAACGGCTCCGTCCGCTACATACCACCATCCGGTGGCCGTTTGCCTGCGCTGTGCGGACTGCGTACTGTGCAGACTCCGGGATCTCGCCCTTTTCATTGACCATTGTTCCATCTACATCAAGAAATACTACTTTTTTATCCATTTTCCACATCACCAGCCCGTAAATTCATCTACACTCTAAAGTTCCTTTTTACCGACGGACCCTTTCCTAACCTGATCATTTACACTATTATTTTATCTTATCATGCATTTCACAGGCTTTCAATATACATTCCTCCTTACATCAAAGCTGTATTTAAAATGGATTGTAATCACTGCTGCTTTCTGTTCACATATAAATAATAGATCACATTGAGAACAATTCCAAATATCGTTGCTGCCGGAGCCGCAAAACCAATCTTTGTAAGACTTGCGTCCGGCTGGATGCTCATATAATATGCTAACGGCAAGCGCACCAGCAGTGTCTGGACAAGCCCCTGCACCATAACCCAGACTGTCTTATCGTGTCCATTAAAATAACCGATTATGCTGAATAAAATAGCTGTCACGATCGTTTCTAACGCAAAACCTTTTAGATAATCATAACCATTCTGCACAACGGCTGCATCTGTTGTAAAAATTCCAGTCAGAAGATTTCCTTTAAACCAGACAAGCGTAAATACGATACATCCGATCACAAGTCCAACACCCATGCCTGTAAACATTGCCTTTTTTGCTCTCTTTTCGTTGCCTGCACCCACATTCTGCGATACAAAGGATGCCATGGACTGCATGAGGGAACTTGGGATGAGCATTGCAAAATTGACAATCTTACAGGCAACTCCGTATCCGGAAGACGCTTCAAGTCCGAGCCGGTTGACAAATGCGCAGAGTGCAAGAAAAGATATCTGCGTCAGAAATTCCTGCAAGGCAAGCGGCAGACCGATCTTTAAGGCTCTCACACAGTGCATATTGATTTTAAAATCGTGTTTACTGATTTCAAATGGCAGTTCTCTTTTTACCAGCAGGAATAATGCAAACACAACACTGACTGCCTGTGCTGCTACCGTTGCGATCGCAGCTCCAGCTGCATCCAGATGCAGTCCTGCAACTAAAATCAGATCTCCTGCAATATTAACCACACAGGCAACCGCAACAAATAATAATGGGGATTTGCTGTCTCCAAGACCTCTGAAAATAGCTGCGAGCAGATTATACGCAACAATGAAAAAGATTCCGCCGCCGCAGATGCGCACATAAGTGGAAGTCAATTCCACTGCTTCTTCCGGTGCCTGCATCAATACTGCAATCGGCTGTGAAAACCCAATCATGATTACAAAAAGCACCGCAGAAACGATTGCAAAAATAATTGTCGCGCCACCGATCAAAGCCCCTATATACTGCGGTTTTTTCTCCCCGATATACCGTGCGATCAATACTGTGATACCCATTGCAAACTGCGTGATCACAAACGTAACTAAGTTAAGCACCTGACTTCCTGTCGATACAGCTGAAAGCCCGGAGGTTGTTCCAAACCTTCCCACGACTAAAAGATCTACTGCACCATAAGCCGCCTGAAGCACCAGTGCACCTAATATCGGCATCATAAATGGCAGTAATTTTCCCAAAATACTTCCCTGTGTAAAATCTGATTTTGAATTATTCAATGTCAACTCTCCTTTTACTCATGACTTCATAAAATTTTTCAATAGTCTGAATCATACAGTCTGCTTCTTCTTCGGAAATATGATCCATATATTTTAAAAGCCGGCTGTAATAATTTTTATCGTACTTATCCCACAATTCTTCACCTTTTTCTGTAATCGCAACATATGTGATTCTCCCATCTTCCTCCGATGCATATTTGGTGAGATAACCCTTTTTTTCCATCTCCTTGACCGTTCTTGTAACCCCCGGTCTTGGCAGCTTTAAGGTATCACTGATATCTGATACTTTTACTCTTTCCTTACTCTCCTGCTGACTGTGGATCACATCCATATACTGAATATATGCCGGTGTTACTCCTTCTGGCAGTTCCGGGAGCAGTTCCCGGATTCTTTTTGCAAGATAACAGGCATCTAACATTCTTTTTATCTTTTCTGCTGTCATTCTTTCACTTCCTTTTTCTGTTCTGCTCTATATAATTACTCTTGGTAATTACCATTGGTAATTATACGGCAGTATATATAGATTGTCAATAAGATTTTGATACCTCATACACAAGATAAACTCTTTATTTTCCAATAAAAATACCCCGAAAGCAGCTTCCAGTTATTGGATCTGTCTGCTTTCGGGGTATTCTGTCCGATTTCGGTCATTTCTTTATATTCTCTTTTTACTGCCGGATATCCACAAGTCCCTGCTCTAAATCCTGTTCCATAAATTCATAACCACAGCCTGACGTACTGGTATTTAAATAAAGATACGGAAGCACATCTTCATCCACAACAAATCCGACATGTAACGTTTTTGTCTCCCCCGCTTTGATACTGTCAAAATAATTATTTCCCCGCTCTCCGCCGGTCACATCAAAATATCTCATCTCCTCACCATATTCTAAACTGCTGCTGTCAGAGCTGACCGTATCCCATGTTTCTCCCTCTTTCGGCTGCTCTGCACCGCAGATTTCATAAATTCCGTTCTCTTCTTTGATTTTCATGACAGAATTAAAAAATAAAATGTCTTTCATCTCTGTATCCCCGGTATTGCTGTATTCTAACGTAACATATACTAATTTCTTCGGTACCTCCCTGCTGCTTATAACCTCATCAAGTGTATTCACTCCATCTCCGGATTTGATATAAGAAACCGTATCCGGTATCAGTTTTCCATTTTCATCTGTGCCAATCATATCCCTGTCCACAAAAGCCGGATCAAGGATTCCGGTATCATCCGTTACTTTCACATCTGTTACTTTGATCCACAGATTCTTAGCTTCTCCGCCAGTTTCTCCCTGCACTGCAAATTCTTCTCCAATCTTATGCAGATTTTTCATTTCATCTGCAGTTGCAGTTGTTTTTAACTCCCCATCTTCGGAATCCTCTTTCATATCCTCTACCACAGTCGCCTCATAATCACTCCAGTTATATGGATGAATGACCGTGCCATCCGAAAGTTCCTCTGCAGATGCTAAAACAATCCCCTCTGCCACCTTGCAGGCTTCCTCTTTTGTCACATCATGACCGATATACATCTGCATTACATAATGATACTCCGGATAAGCCACATAGATCATCTGATCAAATGCTTTATCCTGATCAGATGTATTTTGCTTTTTTATATAGACACCATCATGATTTCCAACCTGGATATTTTCACTTTCCGTCACATAATCATCCTGCATCCCAAAAGATTCATCCCCTGTATCCATCTGATAAAATACAATGGAGATTCCCCCCTGTCCCGGTGTCTGTTCATAGCTGTATTTTCCTTCTTCTGTCTCTTTCATTCCATCCGGCAGATAAGATAATTTCATTGCAACCGGTGCTACATTTTGTGTCGCATTCTGCGCAGTAAGCTGTGACGCCTGATCATCTGTTTTTCCGGTATTTTCTGTCCCATCTGTCTTTTCAATTGCTGTCATTCTGCCGTAATTTCCCTGCGGACTGCTGCTCATACGGTATAATTTTGTTCCCGCAAAAATCGTCGTTCCAAGTACAAACGTTGCCGCCAGTGACGCCACCACTGCTTTTTTCAATGAAAAATATCCTTTCTGCGGTGTTACTTTTACCTGTTTCTCCACTTCTTTTTCTATCATATCCCGCATGCTCTGTGGCATTTTCGGAAATTCCTGTTCCATATTTTCAATATTCATACTCAACTCTCCATTCCGTAACTGTTTTCCCGTTCCAATTCGTTTTTCAATCTCGCCCTTGCACGCGACAGACGGTTCTTTACGGTGCTCTCTGTCACACCTAATATTCCCGCTATCTCCCGCACACTGTACCCCTCCATGTAATACAATGTGACAGAAAGCCGCGCATCCTCTGACAGACGACTGATCGCCTCATATAATTCCGAATAATCTCTTGTCTCTGTGGCGCACTCCTCCATCTGATAATCTTCAAGCGACACCACTTTCTTCTCTTTCCTCATCACAGTGTAACACTCGTTGATAAGGATTCTTGTCAGCCACGTTTTCGCATAGGCATCTGATTTTAATGTGTGTAATTTGGAAAATGCTTTCACGATCGTTTCCTGGATTGCATCTGCACAGTCCGCATCCCGATACAGCAGTGTTTTCGCCACATGATACATCATATCTTCCGATGCGATGATCAGCTCTCCCAATTCTTCTTTTTTCATAACTTTCCTTTCCGCCGGCTTACATATTCTGTATATTCTGTTGTTTCTTCGTTACTGTTCACTCGCAAGTTTGACACTTGCTGTCAAACTGTGCGCCAAAGACTATATTTTGCCAGATTACAGCCCCATGCATCGAAGATGCATTTCAAATGGGCTGTAATTGATACTGCTCACACAGTGTGTGAACAATAGCGTTTCTTATGAGCTCATAGAATGGCATGTCATTGCATATCCCATGCTGCCTTTACCTCTGAGTATACAATTTTTCATGCTATTTGTATCATCCAGTGGAAACATTCTGACCACTGAACCTTTACATAGATTAGACGCATGGAAAATAAAAAAGGTCGCAGCTTTAAAAAAATTATTTTCTTGACAAATTTTATTTATCATGCCTATAATGACGTTAATTGAAGCAGAACAACAGCTTTGACGGGAAGAAGTAAAAATAAGCGGAACGAACAGAAAGCAACCGGCTGATGAGAGGTGCACGGAAAACTTATTTCGAATACATCCCCGAGCTTCACACCAAATTCGTATTTTTGAAAGATGCGATAGTAGGCTGTGACGTAGCGGCGCACGTTACAAGCGCCTGAGTGTTGTCGGACACTCGATAAGGCAGACAATGTGAATTGCCTGCGAACAAAGGTGGTAACACGGGTTTTTATCCTCGTCCTTTTTTAGGACGGGGATTTTTTTATGTAACAGGAAATATTGCTCTAAAAGAGCTGATCTATTGTTATAAACGATTCAATTTAATTTTAGGAGGATTTACAATTATGACATTGTACGATGAATTAGTTGCCAGAGGTCTGATCGCCCAGGTAACTGACGAAGCAGAAATCAAAGATCTGATCAACAACGGAAAAGCTACTTTTTACATTGGCTTTGATCCAACCGCAGACAGTCTTCATGTAGGACATTTTATGGCATTATGCTTAATGAAACGTCTCCAGATGGCAGGCAACAAACCGATCGCTTTAATCGGCGGCGGAACCGCCATGATCGGAGATCCATCCGGCCGTACCGACATGCGCCAGATGATGACACCGGAAACAATCCAGCACAACTGTGACTGCTTCAAGAAACAGATGAGCCGTTTCATCGATTTTTCCGATGGAAAAGCACTTATGGTAAACAACGCAGACTGGCTGATGGACTTAAATTATATCGATGTACTGCGTGAAGTTGGTGCTCATTTCTCCGTTAACCGTATGTTAACCGCAGAGTGCTACAAACAGCGTATGGAAAAAGGTTTAAGTTTCTTAGAGTTCAACTACATGATCATGCAGAGCTACGACTTCTACACCTTATACCAGAAATACGGCTGCAACATGGAGTTCGGCGGTGACGACCAGTGGAGCAACATGTTAGGCGGTACTGAACTGATCCGCAGAAAACTTGGAAAAGACGCTTACGCAATGACCATCAACCTCCTTCTTAATTCGGAAGGCAAAAAAATGGGAAAAACACAGTCCGGTGCTGTATGGCTTGATCCGAACAAGACTTCTCCGTTTGACTTCTTCCAGTACTGGAGAAACGTTTCTGATGCAGACGTATTAAAATGCATCCGTATGCTGACATTCCTTCCATTAGAAGAAATCGATGCAATGGAAAGCTGGGAAGGCGCACAGCTTAACCAGGCAAAAGAAATTCTTGCATTTGAGCTGACGAAACTGGTACACGGTGAAGAGGAAGCAAACAAGGCAAAAGAAGCTTCCCACGCTTTATTCGCAGGTGGTGGCGATTCTGCCCACATGCCAACCTTAGAACTGACTGCTGCTGACTTTGCAGATGGAGACTTAGATATCCTTGCACTTTTAGTAAAAGCAGAACTTGCTCCATCCCGCTCCGACGCAAGACGTGCCGTACAGCAGGGTGGTGTCTCAGTTGCCGATGAAAAAATAACAGACATCCAGACCACTTACAATGCAGATTCCTTCGGTGCTGACGGACTCGTGGTAAAACGTGGTAAAAAGAAATTTGTAAAAATTATTGTAAAATAATTTTTTACTTATCCCGGAGTGCGATCAGCCACCTCTTTGCCAACGGCAGCCAGCTCTCGCACTCCTGCTGGATTCCTGTACCATCCCGCATTGCTGTGAGCCTGCTGCAGGTACTGAGACCATGTTTCCCGACCGGATACATATGAAATTCCACCGGTATCTCATATTTTTTCATTGCCTCGATCAAAAGCAGGGAATTTTGCACCGGGACTGACTGATCTGTGTAAGTATGCCAGATAAATGCCGGCGGTGTATACTCTGTCACCTGTTTTTCAAGAGAAAGCAATTCTAACATTTCTTCTGTCTCATTGCCACCGAGAAGCTGCTTAAAAGATCCACGATGTGCATATTCCCCGGATGTGATAACCGGATAATTTAAAAGCATTGCCGCAGGTTTTAATATCTCATTCATCACACCGGCAGCCTCAGCCAGCCACTTCGTATGCCAGAACATAGAAAGGCATGCTGCAAGGTGTCCGCCCGCGGAAGACCCTTGGACAACGATCTTATCTGTATCCACATGCCACTCTTTTGCATGCTCATGAATCAGCTTCATGGATGCGGCCGCCTCTAAAAGTGCCGTCGGATAAACTGCCGGTGCCACCGAATAACGCAGCACCGCCACATGATATCCTATACTTAAAAAATGCATGGCAAGCGGCTCTGATTCCCTGTCAGACGTGTGTTCATAACCGCCACCCGGACAGATCAGCATCATAGGACGCTTATCAATCGCAATGGAATCCGAATCGTCCAGTATATAAGTACAAAGTCTTGCATCCGCAAGTGAACCTTTTTCGTGTAAATGAAAAACTTCCGTTAACATAATTTCTTCTCCATTTATATTTTCTGCTATAAATTACTTTTACTATAACAGAATGCATGCTCCATAAACATTCTATTATCAAGAATAAAAAAAACAAAACCTCGAAAATAGATATTTTCGAGGTTTTAAGAGGCACGGACCGGATTCGAACCGGTGATGACGGTGTTGCAGACCGGAGCCTTACCGCTTGGCTACCGCGCCATATGATGTTATAACAGATGCTGTCTCTTCTGTTATTTTTAACTTCCAATCTCTCGCAGAAGTTCTGTTAAGATTTTATCAGAACAAAACTTCTGCGTCAAGACCGATTTTAATTTTCTACTTAAAATCTATGCTTTTTTGCATACAATATTCCTGTGTTCTGTCGTAAGAGATGATTTTTTCAGTACTTACAATATAAAACATATCTCCCGCATAAATTCCCCTATATGCTGATGTATCTGCCGCTTTGGACTGATCCGGATTTCCCGCCTTATCAGTCAGACTTTGTGACAGCAGAGTTTCAAATTTTTCCCCATTCCATGTAAGTAAAAGATACGTAACACTCTCCCCATCACCATAAGACTGCAGTGCAAATCCAAGCAGATTTTCGTCCGCATCTGCAAGTACACATTTATAATTGTAGAGCGCCTCACTGTAATTATAATCCTTTAAAACAAGGCTCTCCACCTGTTTTAAATCTGCAGGATCTGAAATATCAAACATTGTGATCTTAATACCTGTATGTTCTCCTGTCTTTTCATCCGTCTCATATCCAATCCCGATCAGTTTATCATCGCCCCAGAAATGCAGATATTCTGAAAAACCACTTATCTTTAATTCTCCAAGTACCTTTGGATTTCTATCATCCGATAAATCTACAGCAAAAAGCGGATCTGTATTGCGATAGGTAACAAAATATGCCATATTTCCCAGATAACGCGCAGCATAGATTTCCTCTCCCTGTGCAAGGCCTTCTATTTTGCCTGTAAGACTCAGATTTTTATCAAACAAATAAAGATTATTCGTGTCCTCTCCATTCACTGAATCCTGGCTGGTCGTTAAAACACGCAATTTTCCGCTCTGTTCATTTATCGCAAATGTATCTGTAATTCTCCCGTTCACTGAAACTGCTCCATCAGCATCCATCTTCCCATCAGCAAGCCCAAATTTTGCAATCTGTGTTACCGCATCATTCCAGGAACCTTTTATCTGATATACATAAAACGCACTTTCACTCACATAGATATCCACATACTGACTTAAAATCATGGTATTATCCACAACCTGATCCGGATTTTTCACATTTACTGAGGATATCAGCAGACTGTTGCTTCCTCCACCGCCATTGTCCACGTAAATATCTTCTGCATCTACCGCATTATCATTGACTAACGGAATCCATCCACTTACATTTTCTTCCGTAACGGCTTCTTCTTTTGTCTGTTGTGGCATACTGATTCTTTTATTGGTAAAAAGATAAATAATATTTCCGATCTTTCTTGATGTCTGATACCTTCCATCCTGCGTCACACACCCGGTTTTTACAGGCTTTTCCGGATCACTGATATCATAGGTAAGAACCTGTGTCTGTGTTCCCTCACTAAAATAATAAATACAGTCTTCCGTATAATTTTCTGTATCATCTGCCTGCATTTCCAGTCCGGAATCTTCACTTTCCACGATCACGCTTAAAATATCACCATCCACATACATCTCAAGCACACGGTCGGATGAAGTTTCAGAAATCTGTATTTTTCCGATCTGTTTTAATGCTTTTTTCCGGATATCCGTAATCAATATTTCATTGTGGCTTACCGTGTAAATATAAGAACCATCTGTTTTGACAAAATCGCTCTCATCCACGCCTTGCGTCTGCAGATTTGTCCCGGAATACCGCTGTTTTGCCGTATCTGATGATATATCTGCCGCTGTCTGTCCCTCCTGTGCTCCTGCGCCCTTTATCATCTGTGTACCGCCGATTTCTTCCACTCCGTCTACAGCCGCACCCACGGTATCTGATGTGTCATCCATAATATATGTCGCTGCATCACCAGAGTTAGAACTATCTCCCTCCGCAACCGCTATTCCGTCTGCTTCCTTTTCCTGACCACTGCCAGACCAGATTGCATCATAGACCTCTCCATAATTTTTTGCGACTGTATACAAAGATCCTGCATCTTTTTTTTGTGCATTTTTCTCTACGCCTGCAGTCGCTCCATCTTTTAATTCGCTGCTGCCTTCTGATCCTTCATCTGACTTTTGCCCGGATGCCGCTTTTTCTATACCCACCGGCGCCGTCATAAGCCCTGTGCCGCCCCCGGTAACCGCATGGATTCCTCCTGCTGCGCCAATGACAAGCACAAGTGCCGCCGCTGCTACAGCCCCGTAATAAGTGATCCCGCTTCTCCGTTTTACCTTGTTTTTCTGGTTCTCCTTTAATTTTCTTTTGATCTGCTCCGGTTCAATATTCTCTGGAATTTTTTCCTGTGCGGCAGATTTTTCTATTTTATCTAAAATTTCTTTTTCTGACATTTGACATACACCTCCATCTTATAACTGCTCGCCCATTTTCTTTAAAGCGCGGCTTTCTTTGGAACGCACGGTATTTTCATTCATATGTAATATTTCAGCAATCTCACGGCTCGTATAACCTGCAAACTGATGCATACTGATGATCAGACGTTCTTCATCCGCAAGTTCAAAAAAAAGTTTTCGAACCTGTATACACTCTGTCATCTCCAGACTAGAATCAACCGTAAGCTCTGCCATATCATCCATCCCAGTCTCCCTTTTACATGCATATTCCCGCAGCTTATCCTTACATTTATTTGACAGGATACGGAACAGCCAGCTCTTAAATGCTTCTTCACTGCGCAGCTTCCGGATCGACGCAAATGCATCAGTAACTGCATCACTTACCGCATCCTCGGCATCGTTTGTATTTCGCAGTATATACAATGCAAAACGATACATATTCTCATATATTCCGGCATATAACTCAGCAAATGCATCAATATCTCCACGCTTTGCCCGCCTCACAAGCTTTATATAATTTTCCATAAATATTTTCTCCATGGGATTTTCATTAGATACTTATTTTTCTGTCATATATATAGTCTAAATAAAGGCAGGTTTTGTTGCAAGAAAATAAAAAAAGCCGGCTGCTGATTAGTACGCCGCTTACGACATAAAAATGGGGAAAGCACTCTATACTTTCCCCATTTAACATAATTTTTTTATTCTGTTTTAAATACTGAAATCTCCGATTTCAGATCATTCATATTATCACCCAGTGACTGAGCCGTCTGATTCATGGTATCTACATTCTCCTGAAGTTTTGCAGCAACACTCTGAACCAGTTTTGTTCCCTCTGCTGTTTCTGCAATAATATCCGAAATATTCTTTACTGCAGCCAAAGTATCTTCACGCTCTTTATCCGCCTGCTCTGTACTGGATACGATTTCTTTCAATCCATCAAACAGCTTCTGCATACACTGATTCATGTCATCAAAAACTCCAACAACTTCCTGTACAGCTTCTGTCTGAAGTGCAACCATGTCTCGTGCCTGTTTTGCATTTTCTACACTGTTTACCGTCTGGTCACTGATATGAGCTACATTGTTCTGAATTTCTCCGGCTGCCTCTGCAGAATGATCTGCAAGCTTTCTGATCTCCTCAGCAACCACTGCAAATCCTCTTCCTGCCTCTCCTGCTCTCGCCGCTTCAATAGAAGCATTTAAAGAAAGCAGATTCGTCTGTTCAGAAATATCTGTGATTGTTTCCACAAACTCATTGATAATCTCAGATTCCTTTTTGAGCTCCTCAATACTGGTCTCTACCTTTATGGTTACATCTGTTGTTTTTGTTGCACGTTCACCCAACGTCTGAACCATCTCCATACCATGACTAATCATACTTTCTGCCTCAGAGACAAGTTTCTCGACCTGACCTACAATGCTGCTGACATTTTGAATTTCCTCTGAAAGCGTATCTGTCTTTCTTACACACTCTTCTGCATGTTCAGACTGCTTTGTTATACCATCATTAATCTCATCTATCGCCTGGATAATGTTCGCAGAATAATCTTTCATAACATCTGATGCCTGTCTTACTTCCTGCGCAGATGACTCTAACGTGTCGGTTGCTCCACTTACTTTCTGAACCAGCTTTTTATTATTATTGATCATATTATTTGCAACAACTGCAAGATTGTTAAATTCATCATGACCTTTAACGCTGACCTTAGTTGTAAGATTTCCCTCTGCAACCTCTTCAAGTCTTCCGGAAATACGTATCATATTCTTCTGTATTCCGGTACTGATGATAATACCGATCATTACTGCAACAATACATGCAATTACTACTACTGCGATCGTCACATTGCGGATCTCATCTGCCTGTCCATTGACAATCTCCATTGGTACAAGTGCACATACCGCAGCATTTGTACGCTCCATCCGGCTGTAAAAGAACAGGTAGTTCTTTCCATTTATGCTGACCTCTTTGGTAGTCTGCTGGTCTTCAATATTATTAAAGAAATCCTGTCCATAGAATACTGTCTCACCATCCGCTCTGGTACTCTCCTGACCTTCCGGAAGTTTTTCGGAAATGATTTCTCTTCCTGACTTAGTAACAAAACCAATGATACTACCTTCTCCCATATCAAGGCTATCTAAAAATTCCTGAATAGCAGATGCTTTGATATCAATTACAATAAATCCTTTACCAGACTGTGGCGTTGTTTGATATGCCATAATATAATCTGACTGTTTTAAACCAAGGGTTTCGTCTAAAGTCTTATGATAATCAACCCATTCTGGTAATTTTTTTTCATTATCAGAATATCCAAGCATTTCATCCTTATACTCTTTGTAGATACCCATTGCAGTTCCGCCTGCCCTTGTGGATAACATCTGGATATCTTCAATTGTCACAATATGTATATTGCTGATAAACTCATTTCCTGCCTGAGATGCACGGATACTTGATCCCACACTGTTAATAACAGATTTTTTCTGCGTGGAATCAGTCTCATACAGACCTATCATATATTTCCCAAGATCTGACTGAAATGCATACTTTAATGCCTCTGCCTCAATAAAAGAGTTACTTACATCAATATACTGGTTTGCCATATTGATTGTCTGTTCATTTGAATCCCGGAATGTATCATACATACCAGCAGCTGCTTTTTTATAAGAAAATACCCCAACCAAAATCAAAAATAGGATCGGAACCAGAAAACATAAAAAAATCTTCGCACGTATACTAAACAGTACGCCTTTCTTCTGTTCCTTTTTTTGAACCATTGTCTGTTTCGGAACTTTTTTTGACCTTTGTGATCTTACACCTTTTACAGGTGATTTTTTGTTCTTATTGGCCATAACACTACCCTCTTGAGCAGAATCTTCTGCTGCCTCTCCAACATAATAATATTTAGAATATATACTAGAATATCACAAAAAATGAGTTTTAAAAAGTCAATTTTTGTAAATTTTTACTTTTTATTGCGCTTTTTGTTCTGTTTATATTTATAAATACAACAAAGAGCTCTAGAAAATCCTAAAGCTCTCTACTTTTCAGAGGCGACAATCGGAATCGAACCGATGATAAGGGTGTTGCAGACCCGTGCCTTACCGCTTGGCTATGTCGCCATATAATATTGTAAGTGACTCCGACGGGAATCGAACCCGTGTTACCGCCGTGAAAGGGCGATGTCTTAACCGCTTGACCACGGAGCCGGAGTATGATCCGGATAAACACAAACTATGATTTACCGGATAAAAAAACTCCCCGAGTAGGACTCGAACCTACGACAGCGCGGTTAACAGCCGCGTGCTCTACCAACTGAGCTATCGAGGAATATTAAATATATAACAAAACGACGTATTTGATACGTCATTTTTATCATATGTATTAAAAGTTAGTACCTTCAAAACTTCATACAGAACTCCGATTCTATTTGGTCAAGCCCTCGATCGATTAGTAACAGTCAGCTCCACACGT